>DATMBI010000295.1:0-6686 GCA_035559375.1 Gemmatimonadaceae bacterium
AGGCTGCGCTGAACGGTGTGCCGCAGCTTTCGACCCTGGACGGGTGGTGGTACGAGGGGTACACAGGTTTGAACGGCTGGGCTATCCCTCCGGCGACAGCGCGTTCTTCCCAGGACGACTGGGATGCGGACTGGTTCTATCGGCTGCTGGAGGAGCAGATCGTGCCCTTGTACTACACGCGCGACGCCTCTGGGGTACCACGGCAGTGGGTAGAGCGCATGAAGCACGCCATTCGGGTGGCCGGGGAGCGTTTCTCGGCACGGCGTATGGTCAAGGAGTACGTGGAGTCTTGCTACGCCCCCGCGCTCCGGGGCAATAGCACGGCTGACGATCCACCGCTGGCCTGAGTGTGGGCGGTCGTCATGACGGGATCTTCCTTGGCGGTGTCCTTCGCTTCTGACCGGGGTGCCACTAGTCGCCCTCAGCCGGCTACTGAAGCGCCGCCGCAGCTGTCGGCTCCGAACGGCGAGGCTGTAACCGTAGTGCACCTGGCTGCTGAACTGGATCCGTTCGCTCGCACGGGTGGATTGGGCGAGGCGGTGGCCAACCTCGCTAAGTACCAGGCACGTGCGGGGATCCCGACTTTCGTGTTCATGCCGCTGTATCGCCAGGTCCGGGAAACTGCGGGTGCACTTCGTCCTGTGGGCGACGCCTTCGAGGTACCGGTGGGAGCGCGGAGGGAAACAGCCAGGCTGTGGGAGCCAGCGCAGCAAGGTAGTGGAGCCGTGCGCGTGCTCTTCGTGGAGCACGAGGGTTATTTCGGCAGGGACCACATCTACGGTGAGGCCGGAACCGATTATCCGGACAACCACCTTCGTTTTTCGTTCTTCTCGATGGCAGTACTGCGAGCACTCTCGCAAGTAGTGCGGCCGCCTGTCGTACTGCATGCGCACGACTGGCACACCGCTCTGGCACCAGTCTACTTTCGGGTCTACGCGAACAGCGATTGGCTGGCGCCGTTTCAGAACGGTGCGACCGTTTTGACCGTTCACAACGCGGGCTATCAGGGGCACTTTCCTGCGGAAATCATGCCCGAACTGGGCCTCCCGTGGGAGCTGTACAACTTCACCCAGCTCGAGTGGTACGGGAGGATCAATCTCCTCAAGGGCGGTTTGGTGTTCGCGGACGCGGTTACTACCGTGAGTCCGACGCACGCTCACGAGCTGCGCACGCCGGCAGGGGGATTCGGCTTGCACGACGTTTTCGTGAGCCTACGTGATCGGTTCGTGGGGATCTTGAACGGGATAGACCAGGAGGAATGGAACCCAGAAACGGACCCTTTGATAACGGCACGGTACTCCAAGGACGATTTGACTGGCAAGAAGCGCTGCAAGAGTGCTCTGCAGCGGCTTTTTGGTTTGCCGCAGCGAGCTCGGGTGCCGCTGTTCGGGATGAGTGCACGTATGGTTTATCAGAAGGGGTTGGACCTCATCTTGGGGAGCCCGCGCTTTTTGGCCCTCGACGCGCAGTTCGTTTTTTTGGGGCAGGGAGAAAAGAAGTACGTGGACATGCTGACCGAACTAGCGTCGCGAGCCCCCGGGCGTATCGGTGTGCAGACCAATTTCAGTACTCGCTACGAGCATCGTTTGATGGCGGGCGCCGACATGATAATCATGCCGTCGCAGTACGAGCCGTGTGGCCTTACGCAGATGCGTGCTCAGCGCTACGGGACCCTTCCCGTGGCACGGAGGGTAGGCGGGCTGGCCGACACGATAGAGGACGGCGTGACGGGTTTCTTGTTCGATGCCTTCGCAACCGCGGACTTCCTTTCTGCGTGCGTGCGCGCCATCGACCACTACAACCATCCCGATGTGTGGACTGCCATGCAGCGGGAAGCGATGTCGCGCGACTTCGGTTGGGAGAAATCGGAAGCGAAGTATCGCGAAGTGTATCGCCGAGCACTGACGGCTCCTCGGCGTAGGCGTTAGGCAATGCCCCGACTGCATCTGATTTTGATGCTCCATACGCATCTGCCGTACGTGCTGCACCACGGTCGCTGGCCGCATGGGAGCGACTGGTTGTGCGAAGCAGCCATAGACACCTATTTGCCGCTGGTGGAAGTTTTGCGGCGGCTGGAAGGCCGACGTACGCCGCTGGGGCTGACCGTGGGGTTCACCCCGGTACTAGCAGGACAACTGCGACACCCCTCCTTTCACGCAGAGTTGGCGGCGTACTTCGAGCAGCGCCTGGCGGCGTGCGACGAGGCGTATGTGTCGCAGGCTGCGGAGGGCAGGCCGTTGGTGGAGCTGGTAGAGTTCTGGCGCGCGAGGTTGGTGCGCTTGCGCCTGCTGTGGCACGAGATCGAGCGCGACATTCCGGGTGAGTTCCGGCGCTTGGCGAACGTGGGGCTGTTGGAGCTCACGGGGTCGGCAGCCACACATGGCTTTCTGCCTCTTTTGGGACGTGACGAGAGTATAACGCTGCAGTTGGAAGTCGGTTGGCGCGAACATGTAAGGACGTTCGGAGAGCGACCGTACGGATGCTGGCTTCCGGAGTGCGCTTATCGTCCCGCAGGCGTGTGGGATCCGCTGCCCGGGATTTCGCGGGCCGCAGAGCGCTCTGGGTTGGAGGATTTCCTGGCGGAATCCGGCTTCCGCTATTTTTTCGCGGACGCGCACATGGCGCACGCAGGGCGGCCGCTGGGCCTTTACGGCGAGAGCTTTGCAGGGGAGTCAGAGCGACTTGCAGAGGAGAGCGAGCTCGCGACGCGTGAGCGATCTCCGTACGCCCCCTATCTGGTGCGGCGTGGCGACCCGACGAGCGGTGTAGCTGTATTGGTGCGGGATCCTGTTTCGTCCATGCAGATCTGGAGCCGACATCTCGGCTACCCCGGCGCTGCCGCCTACCTGGAGTTTCACAAGCTGCGTTGGCCAGGGGGGCTGCGGCTCTGGCGAGTGAGCGCGCCGGGCACGGGACTTGGCGAGAAGGAGCACTACGATCCAGAGGCAGCGATGGCGCAAGCCCGTGAACATGCCGGCCATTTCACGTGGTTGTTGAAGCAGATCGGTGCCAGGGAGCTCTCCCGGCGCGAAGATGCGGTCGTGGTAGCGCCCTTCGATACCGAGCTGTTCGGGCACTGGTGGTTCGAGGGTCCGATTTTTTTGGAGGAACTGTTCGAGAACGTTGCGCATCTTGCCGAGTTGCGCCCGACGAAGGCGTGGGACTACCTAGCGCGAAACTGGCCACGCCAGCTGCTGGAGTTGGGTGCAGGCTCTTGGGGGCGCGGAGGCGATTACTCGATGTGGCTGGGAGAAGCGGCCCGGTGGACCTGGCCGACCCTGTGGGAGCTGGAAGAGCGCTTCTGGGAGACGATACCGGAGGTCGCGGGCCGTGGGACGTTACGGGAGGTAGTGGCACAGGCTGCGCGCGAGCTACTCTTGCTGCAAGCTTCTGACTGGCAGTTCATATTGAGCACTGGTGAGGTCGGCGACTACGCAGCGTTGCGCTTTCGGCAGCATGCGGACGACCTGGCTCGCTTGCTAGACGTGCTGGCCGCCGCCAGAACCGGAGGCGATGTCGGGAGGGGTGAGGAGCTGGCCGTGGAGCTGCGGCGGCGCGACGACGTTTTCCCCACGGTCGGGGAGGCGCTGCACTCTGTACTAGAGCGCTACCTATCGAGGAGGGGCACTTAACGCATGAAGTGGTCCATCCGGCTCGGTCGCGTGGCTGGCATTCTCATCGAGATCCACGTGACCTTCGTGTTCCTGCTGGCGTGGGTGGCGCTCGTGGAATATCAGCGCAGCCGCTCCTTCGCCGGTGTGATCGATGCTCTAGCATTCATACTGGCCGTATTCGCATCCGTGATTCTTCACGAATACGGTCATGCGCTGACAGCGCGTCGCTACGGAGTCAGAACCAGAGCTATCACCGTGCTGCCGATAGGGGGGGTCGCATCCCTGGAGCGGATTCCGGGGCGGCCCGAGCAAGAGCTAGCGATCGCGCTTGCTGGGCCGCTTGTAACGGTACTCATCGCTGCCGCCATCTACGTGTGGCTGAAGTTGACCGGTGCGCCTGTAGCTATCACCGACCTCGATCCCGGCGGAGGGCCTTTCCTGAGCCGCCTCATGTGGATCAACGTCTTTCTAGCTGTCTTCAATCTGCTACCGGCGTTTCCGATGGACGGCGGACGCGTACTGCGCGCTGCCTTGGCTATGCGACTCGACTACGTGCGTGCCACGCGCATGGCGGCGATCGTCGGTCGCACCTTTGCCGTCGGATTCGGCCTACTGGGATTGTTCGTGGGTAATCCGTTCCTCGTCTTCATCGCCATCTTCGTGTGGATGGGAGCCACGGGCGAAGCTTGGAACGTGCAGTTGCAATACGCGCTGCGAGGTCTGCCCGTGGAACGAGTGATGATTCGCGACCTGCGCACGGTTCGTCCTGATGAACCGCTCAGCAAGGTAGTCGAACACCTGTTGGCGGGTTTCCAGCAAGATTTCCCCGTGGTGCACGATTCCCAGCTAGTGGGCGTACTGACGCGAGCCGATCTACTCAAAGCGCTAGCTCAACAGGGGGCTATGGCACCGGTGCGCTCCGCAATGCAGTCGGAATTCGTCGTGGCGCATCCGGGCGAACCGCTGGATGAAGCTTTCGCGAGATTGCAAGGCTGCCGCTGCCGTACCATGCCGGTAGTGAGCGATGGGCGCCTGTTAGGCGTTCTCACTCTCGACAACGTCGGGGAGTTCTTCATGGTGCACGGGGCCACAGCCTCGCAGCGCCGTCCTTGATTCCCGCACCGAGTAGCAACTCGCGTGGCCCTTTCCCTCGTAATTCACGGCCACTTTTACCAACCACCACGCGAGGACCCTTTCCTCGACGTGGTGGAAGCCGAGCCGTCGGCTAGCCCCTATCACGACTGGAATCAGCGGATCGAACGCGAGTGCTACCGCGCGGTGGTCGCGGCCCGCCTTCTCGGCCCCAATGGACGGATACGAAGGCTCCTGAACACGTTGGAGTGGATCTCGTTCGACTTCGGACCCACGCTTCTGGAGTGGATGGAGCGTGAGGCACCGGCCACCTACGCCGCGATCCTGGCTGCCGATCGGGCTAGCGCTGCGCGATTGGAAGGGCATGGTAACGCCATGGCTCAGCCATACCACCACGCCATCTTGCCGCTAGCGTCTCGCCGCGAAAAAGTAACCGAAGTGCGTTGGGGGATCGCTGACTTCCGCCGGCGCTACGGGCGGGACCCCGAGGGGATGTGGCTGCCTGAGACTGCCCTGGATGCCGAAACCTTGGACGTACTGGCGCAAGAGGGCATTCGGTTCACGGTGGTGGCGCCACATCAGGTGGTACGCTTGCCAGCCCGCGGTGCTCCCGGCCTCTTTCGCACTACTTCCGGCCGCGAGATAGCGCTGTGCATCTACAACGGCGACCTGTCGCACGGGATCGCGTTCGGCGGACTGCTGCACGATGCCGGGGGTTGGGTGGCGCGTATGATTTCGTTAGGCACGGCTTTAGCTCGCGGCCTTCGTCCTGAAGAGGCTCCGCTCCTGGAAATCGATTCGTTCAGGGAGCGCGGGAGGGTCACCACGCCGGAGAGCTCGCCGCCGGCCGCGGCTCCGCCGTCAGGAGCCGAAGCACTGGTTGCTGCCGCTACGGACGGCGAAACTTACGGCCACCACCACAAGTTCGGCGAGATGGCGCTGGCCTACGCCATCGAGGAGATGCGTCGCTCAGGGGCGCGAGTAGAGAATTTCGCGGCCTGGTTAGCTCGCAATCCGCCCTCGGAGGCGGTGGAGATAGTGGCACCGAGTTCGTGGAGCTGCCCGCACGGTGTGGAGCGCTGGCGCTCCGACTGCGGCTGCCGGCTGGATCCGGCCAGAAATCCCAGCCAAGAGTGGCGCTCGCCCTTGCGCCAGGCGCTGGAAGACCTGGCCACTGCGCTTCACTCTATCTTCGAGGAAGAGGGCGCTCGGTACTTTGCAGATCCGTGGCAGGCGCGTGAGGGCTACGGAGCGCGGGTAGCCGCGGACGCGGGCACGCGCGAGCATTACGTTCAGCAGGTCGCGACGCTGGCGCGGACGCCGCAGGAGCTAGTGCGAGCACGCGAACTGCTGGAAATGGAGCGCGATACGTTGCGGATGTTCACCTCCTGCGGGTGGTTCTTCGACGATATCGGTGGACTGGAGGCGCGGCAGATCCTTCGCTACGCCGCGCGCGCTATAGCTCTGGCTGGCGAGAGAGGAGCTGGCTTGGAGGAGCGACTGCTGGAACGGCTAGCGACGGCTCGCAGTAACGATCCAGACAAGGGGACGGGCAAGGACATTTATCTACGCACTGTCAAGCCACGCTTCCCGGCTCCGGCCCGAGTGGCAGCCGCGGCTCGCGCCGCTGCGCACCTAGGCACCGCCGGTCGTGCTGCGGTGGGGACAGTAGCTCTAGAAGGTGACCTGGTACGGGTGGCGGATCCACGCACCGGGCGCGTCACGGAGTGGGAAGCGCGGGTCTCGTATTCCACGCCATCCCGAATTGCGGTGGTAGTACGCGGCCAGGATCGGGCCACGCACGAAATCGCCCTGGCTGACTTTCCGGAGCGCCCTCGTCTCGCCATCCAGAGCGCGATGCGCCGCGCCGTATTGGCGCGTTGGCTTACGCAGGAGCAGCTGGATCGCATTTTGGCTGGCGAAATTACCGTGGAGAGCACGTTGCGGCTCGCACTTTTGCGTGCCGTCGAACGCCTCTCC
>DATMBI010000296.1:0-3577 GCA_035559375.1 Gemmatimonadaceae bacterium
GGGCTATCGGACATACGGCCATCGCCAGTGCCGTAGCGAAGAATTCGCTGCAGATCGAGACAGGTGCGCCAGACTGTGTCGTTGCCGAACCAAGAACCTTCCAAATTGGCGTCTTCCCCGAACACCGTGGCGAGGCGCAGCAGTATCTCGCCCGACCGAGCCAGAAGGGCTTGAGCACGCCCAGGATGTAGCCTGTTGGCATGGTCGTAGACGAATTCTGCACCGCTCTTCAGCCACGAGCTGCCGGCATAACAGTCGCCGCCGTTTCGGCTACCACCCCTACGATGGTGCGGCAGGTACTCCTTGTGACCGTTGATCCCCACCAGATTCTTGAGTGCGCCGGTAACACAGGCCTTCTTGTGTGACTTCAACTTCGGGAGATTGAAAACGACATCGGCCTCTATCACCTCCCGCGCTACCAGGTACTGGTGCCGCCCGCGCCGATGCGTGCGCCGCAGCAGGTCGGGATTGTACATCGTCACCCTGAATCGGTCCGCGTCCTCCGATATCGGCTCGAGAAGCGAATCCGGGCCGAGATCGTAAAGCACGTAGTGCTCCATTCCTCGCGCCTCTTCGATTCGCTCTCCGCCGAGCTTTTCGCCCGGCAGCACGGTGCGCCGAAAATCCTCGACCGAGACGTCCAGCCCCCTCTGGCGAAACGTAGAGACTATGTGATCCAGTCCACATGCTTCGCGCAACGCGTCGAAATCGCACCCCTGCACCGGAGCATCGCCGATTACCACCTTCTCGGGTTCAGTTAGGAACAGGTACTCCAACAACGCCTCTATCAGGCTCTGGTGCGTGATCAGGCACTCCAAACCTGCACCCGACTTGTTCCAGTGGAGCACCCAGTTAGGCTTGATCGCCACCCGGTCGCCGGGCCTCACGAAGACACCCAGGGGATTCCACTGGCTGGTACCAGCACGTTCCGCGTCGAGACCCCAGGACAGGAATAGATCGCGCAGCGCAAGTGCGGCGACAGTAGTTACGGCACCGCTGAGCAGTTCGGGTGCGGGAACCGGGGCTGGGAGATTCCCGTAGGAAGGTTCGTGGCTGCGAGCGACCGCAACCAACCTGTCGAGTTCGCTTTCGGACGACACAGTGCTCATAATCTACCATCACGGCCCACTACCCGGTGCTGCCGCGTCGGCGGGGCCGTGGCGCTACCGCCGATGCTCGATAGAACACCAGAAAGACAGGCTGCACGTGGAACCGTAACTCCTAGCTGCCGCAGGAACGGACCCTGAGCTACGATTTATCGATCCGGTCCTCCTACCAGAGGTTTCTGATGACATTCGTGGTACAACGCAGCTCCCAGCTCCGGGCCACCCTACTCCTACTCCTGGTGGCCGCCTCGCCAGCGACGGCGCAGGTCACCCTGGCCGAGTACCAGCAGCGGCGTGCAGCTCTAGCGAGCCAGCTTCCCGAGGGGGTGTTCGTCGCGCGAGGCGGCGAAGAACCGGTCGAAGACTACCGCTCCTTCTTTCAGTCCCCGGGCTTCTTCTATCTCACTGGATATCGCGAACCTGGTGCTGCGCTGCTCATGCACAAGCAGGGTACGGCGGTGCAGTGGTTTCTCTTCGTCCAAGAGCGTAATCCCTCCGTGGAGGTGTGGTCGGGGAGGCGCTACGGGCCAGAGCGCGCCGGCCGAGCTACCGGACTTTCGGCACTGCCAGCCAGCCGTTTTCGTCCGACCCTCGATTCGCTGCTGCGCACGACCAGTCGACTCACAGCCCTCGTGGATCTGGCGGAGGGCGGCGATACCCTGAATCGCGACGACCGCTTCTTGGAGGAATTGAGAAGAGACTTTCCCAACCTCGAAATCGCTGGCGCCAACGCCATCGTGGACCGCATGCGCGGCACGAAAAGCGCTGCGGAGCTGGACCTCATCAGCCGGGCGGCGTACATAAGCGCACTCGCCCATCGGGAGGCAGCGCGGGCAATTCGACCTGGAGCCAGCGAGTTCGAAGTGCAGGCTGCGCTCGAAGCCACCTTCCGGCGCCACGGGGCAGACCGACCCGCGTACGCATCTATCGTGGGATCGGGTCCGAACAGCACTGTGCTTCACTACAATCGCAACGACTGCTTCATGGAGTCCGGCGAGCTGCTCCTCATAGATGCAGCCGCCTCGTACGGTGGATACGCGGCCGACATCACACGTACCTTCCCCGTGAGCGGCCGCTTTTCCCCCGAACAGCGAGCCATATACGAAGTTGTCCGCGCTGCTCAGGCCAGGGTCGAGAGGCTCTTGCGACCGGGTACCCCTTTTCGCGCTCTCAACGATACAGCCAGAGCTGTACTCGCCGAGGGGCTGGCCAGGATAGGTCTAATCGACTCTGCATCAGCGACTTACGAGTGTAGCACTGGCCGTCAGCGCCAATGCTCGCAGCTGTCGCTGTTCTATATGCACGGCCTCGGCCATGGAATCGGACTAGTGGTTCACGATCCCGAGCAAGCCTACTACCCGCCGGGTACTCTCGGACCGGGAAGCGCTTTCACCATAGAGCCCGGTCTGTACGTGCGAGATAACCTGCTCGACATAGTCCCCGACACGCCGGCCAACGCCTCGTTCAGGGCGCGCCTAGCGAGGCTACTACCCCGTTATGCGAACATCGGTGTACGGATCGAAGACGATTACATCGTCACGAACGAGGGCGTGCGCTGGATTTCGTGCGCCGTGCCGCGGGAACCGGACGAGGTCGAGGTCCTCGTACGAGGCGATAACGCCAGAAGCAGCGCGCCCGAACGGTTGGCCGACTGGTACAAGACACTGATAGTGGAGCCGTCGGAAGCTCGGCCGGGAACGCCGGCACCGCCGCGCTGTCCCCCCTTGCCTCGTAACTGAGCAGCACTACCTCACGCTAGCTCAGCCACGCCCGTCGGTCGTTCCGCTCAGTAGGCCACGCCTAACGCGTAGCGCCTTGGGCGAGGCACTGCGATCGAACTGCACAGACTCCTGCGTACGTACTACTACTCGCACCACCATCGGGATTCGGATCGTTTGGTTGCCGCGCCGCACTACTACGTCGATCGTGTCGCCCTGGCGCTGGCTGTACAGGCTCCGGAATCTCACGCCGAAGTTCACGTCGGAGACCGGTATTTCCCCGACCTGCACGAGCAAATCTCCCACACGCACGCCTGCGGCTGCCGCTGCCCCGTCAGGCTCGAGACCGGTGATCCGGACGCCGGAGGAATCGAACGTGGTGTACACACCCAACCGCGGTTCTCGGATACTGTCTACCCTGAGTCGCAGTCCAGCCAGCGGGAGGACTGTCGCCCAGGGGTAAGGTTCCCTGCCATCCACGTAGCGATCGTGGAAATCGCTGAACGACCGGCCGGCAGCGCGGCTGACCGCACCCCACCAGTCCTCGAAAGTGAAGCCACGACCCCTCTTGTAAGTGCTCCAGTACACCTCGCGCATGACATCGTCGAGCGAGCGTTGGTTGTCGCTAGCGTCTCGGATGAGAATGTCGAGCAGCAAGCCAGCCAGCGAGCCCTTGTCGTAGTACGAATAGTGAGTGCCATCTCGAGGAGCTATCCAGGTGCTAAGGGAAGCGTCTTCTAGCGCCACAGGCGG
>DATMBI010000297.1:0-8917 GCA_035559375.1 Gemmatimonadaceae bacterium
TGGCAGGTAGACCCCTGGGCGAGTGGACGGGACTGTTCTGGGCGCTAGCAGCCTGTGGATTTGCGGTCTTGCTCTTCGTGGCCCTCTTTCCACGCCTCACTCTGCTAGTATGGGACAGGGGCGTGGGGAGCGTGGCGCCGCTGGCTGCACGCAGGGCCCGCGAGATCGTGCGGAATTTCACCTCCGGCCTAACGATCCTCAGGCATCCCCCGCAAGCGGCAGCAGTTCTACTGCTCACGTCATTGCAATGGCTGGTGAGCGGGGCCTCGTTCTGGATAGGCTTCCGCGCTTTCGACATACAGGCACCGTTCAGCACGGCACTCTTTCTGCAAAGCCTGGTGACCTTGGGCGTGGCACTTCCGGCGGCGCCTGGCTTTTTCGGAAGCTTCGAAGCCTTCGCTGTCGCGGCGTTAGGTGTCTATGGCATCGACGCGAATCGCTCCATAAGCTACGCTATAGGCTACCACCTCTTTACGTTCGTGCCGATCACTGTAATCGGCCTATGGCACCTCTGGCACATGGGACTTCGCATTCGAGACGTGGCAGGATCGGTGCCAGTAGCCCATCGGCCATGAACGCCCTGGAAGCGGAAGTACGAGCCCAGGCGAAGGTCAACCTGTTCCTGCGGGTTCTGGCCCGGGAAGACACCGGCTACCACGCTCTCGAGACCCTTTTTTGCAGACTCGAGCTGTCGGACATAGTGCGTCTGCGAATCCGAACGGATGGTCGGTACCTCAGAACGAGCGGACGTCTGCCGCAAGGGGGGTTCGGTCCTGCTGAGGCTAACCTGGCGTGGAAAGCCGCCGAACTGTTCACCGTGCGAACGGGCTGGCCCCCTGGCTTCGAAATCGAACTAGAAAAACACATTCCCACTGGCGCCGGGCTGGGTGGTGGAAGCGCCGATGCCGCCGCAGTGCTGCGAATCCTCAATGTGCTGAGCCCCACCCCGCTCTCGCCTGCGGCTCTTCTGGAGCTGGCGTCCTCCCTCGGGGCGGACGTGCCCTTCCTAACTCAGGACCGCGCGACGCTCGCGCTCGCCTGGGGCCGGGGAGAACGACTTCTCATCCTCCCCGGTCTGCCTCGCAGGCGCTGTTGGATAGTGTGGCCCCGAGTATCTGTCGAGACGCGGGAGGCTTATACGTGGGTCGACGAGACGGCCCGGGAGCGGAAGGCGGCCATGCTCAGGCCCGAAGACATGACCGACTGGGATAGGCTGGCCAACCTGGTGGGAAACGACTTCGAACCAGCTGTGAGTGCTCGGATTCCTGTCGTGGCCGATCTACTGAGGCGGATCCGCTCCGGCGCAGCGGACGCGCGTACACCAGTCCTGACCGGGATGAGTGGGAGCGGCTCCGCGATTTTCGTAGTGGAAGCCAGCGATCAGGCTGGTGACGGCATCGCTACGTTTCTTCCGGACCATGTCGAGGTCATCGAAACCGCCACCGCCGAGCGCGTTGAGCCGGTTGCCGTCAGGCACTAGGTTTCAGCAGCGCGGTGCCCCCTCGTCCAATGGCAGGACATCGGACTTTGGATCCGAGAATGGTGGTTCGAATCCACCGGGGGCAATTGCCGCCGTTGGCGGAAACGCTTGCAGAGCTGCGCTCACGCTTTTCCATAGCTAGATAAATGGACTTGCTTCCCGGTGTGTTGAGGGGATTCAAGCTGATCTCCGGTACGGCCAACCGAGCCCTAGGAGAAGAAATAGCCAGGCACCTCGGAGTCGAGTTATGCCGCGTCACGCTGAGCCGTTTCGCCGACGGCGAGATTTTCGTACGCATAGACGAAAACGTCCGCGGTGCCGACGTCTTCATTGTACAGCCGACGAACCCACCGGCAGAGAACATCATGGAGCTGCTCCTTCTCGTGGATGCGGCGCGTAGGGCTTCGGCTGCCAGAATAACGTGTGTGATCCCTTACTACGGATACTCTCGCCAGGACCGGAAAGATCAGCCACGGGTGTCTATTGGAGCTAAGCTGGTCGCGAATCTCATCCAGCGTGCGGGGGCAGATCGGGTTCTAGGGCTCGATTTCCACCAGCACGCTCTCCAGGGATTCTTCGACTGCCCTGTAGACCACCTTTATGCGGCTCCCGTATTCGTCTCTCACTTCAAGAAGAAGCAGTTCACCGATCTGGTAGTCGTTGCACCGGACGTTGGAAGTGCGAAGATGGCGCGGGGGTTCGCGAAGAAACTGGATGCTTCGTTGGCTATCGTCGACAAACGTCGCCCTTCGCCCAACGTCGCCGAGGTACTCAACGTGGTGGGTGAGGTCGAAGGACGCGACTGCCTCATTCCCGACGACATCATCGACACAGCCGGGACGGTTACAGAAACTGCGGCAGTTTTGAAACGCCTGGGGGCACGCGATATTTACGTTTGCGCCACCCACGGCCTACTTTCCGGCCCGGCGGTGGAGCGGCTACGGCAAGCACCAGTGACTGAAGTCGTTATCACCGACTCGATTATGGTACCCGAGTCCAAGCGCTTCGAGCGCCTGCGGATACTTTCGGTCGGCGAGTTGCTTGCCAAGGCCATACGTTTTACTCACAGCGAGCAGTCGGTTTCCAGTCTCTTCGACTAATCGAGCTTTCAACCTTTTTCAGGTCCTCTATATGACGTCCGTACTTACCGCAGAAACGCGTGCCCAAACAGGCAAGGGCGTAGCCCGGTCGCTGCGGCGCCAAGGCCGTATTCCGGCAGTGATTTACGGCCACGCTCGGCAGCCCCAGCCTCTGTCCATCAGCGCCCGGGAGTTCGAGCGCCTGCTGGAGCGCATAGCTGGCGAAAATACGGTGGTCGAGCTGGTCTTGGACGGCAAGCCGGCTCGCACGCTCATTCGCGAGATCCAACGCGACCCCATCAAGCGTAACGTGCTCCACGTGGACTTCCAGGAGCTGGTGGCTGGCGAGCGGGTGACGGTCCACATCCCCATCGTGCTCGAGGGAACAGCTCCTGGTGTCAAGGCTGGTGGTATTCTCAACCAGGTAATGCAGGAGCTGACCTGCAGGGTGGATCCGTTGCAGATGCCGAGTCACATCGCAGTGGATGTAAGTGGCTTGACGATCGGGCATTCGATTCACGTGGGTGAAGTCGTGGTACCGGAGGGTGTGGAGGTGTTGGACGATCCAGGTGCCACTGTGGCGGTCGTCTCGGCGCCCAAGGCTGTCGAGGCTGTCGCTCCTGCACCTGGTGAGGTCGAGGCCGCGGCCGAGCCGGAGCTGATCCGCAGGCCGAAGGCGGAGGAAGAGGAGGAAGGCGAGGGAGAGTGAGCCGCGCTGCCTAGGTGCGGTTCGCCTCCCTGCTCCTTCGACTCGTTGGGCCTGCCCCGCCGGTGAAGTTAGTGGTCGGCCTGGGGAACCCCGGGCTTCGGTATCGCGACACGCGCCACAACGCCGGCTGGTGGGCGCTAGACTTCCTCGCGAAGGAGTGGAGCTTCGAGCGATGGCGGCGCGACGGGCAGGCGCTGGTGAGCGACGGGCGTGTCGGCAACCAGCGCGTGCGCCTTGCCAAGCCGCAAACGTTCATGAATCTCAGCGGCGAAGCTCTGCGCCCCTATCTGCGGCGTCGCGGTTTCGATGCAACCCGCGACATACTGATCGTGCTGGACGATGTCGCACTTCCCGTGGGGCGGCTGCGGCTGCGCGCCAGTGGTAGCTCCGGTGGGCACAACGGGCTTCGCTCCATCGAGGCAGCAGTCGGGGGGCCGCACTATGCGCGACTGCGAATAGGAGTGAGTCCCCCTGGCGGACCGCCACCAGGCAGCGACCTGGCGGAGTTCGTGTTAGCCCCTATGCCGAAGTCGGAGCGAGCTGTAGTGGAAGCGCTTTTCCCGCGCCTGGCGGAAGCGGTGCGCGTCTGGATCCTCGAGGGGGTCGAACGGGCAATGAATATCTGTAACCGTCGCGACTGAGGAGAACCGCAGCAGCCAGCCATGCAAAGCAGACCTTCGAGTGCGTGCACGTGCTATCTCTCGGCATAGTAGGACTACCCAACGTAGGCAAGTCGACGCTCTTCAACGCGCTGACCGCGGCCGGTGCAGCTGTGGCCAATTACCCGTTCTGCACGGTGGAGCCCAACGTGGGCGTGGTGCCTGTCCCGGACGAGCGGCTGGAGCGTTTGGCAGCGGTGATCCGTCCGCGCAACGTGGTCCCCGCTACCGTGCGTTTCGTGGACATAGCAGGTCTGGTGAGCGGTGCCTCCCGTGGAGAAGGACTGGGTAATCGCTTTCTGGCCAATATCAGAGAGGTGGATGCTGTCGTGCACGTGGTGCGGTGCTTCGAGGACCCCGACGTCAGCCACGTCATGGGAAGCGTGGACCCGGTCCGGGATCGCGACGTAATAGAGCTGGAACTAGCCCTGGCCGACCTAGCCACGGTGGAGAAGCGGTTGGACCGAGTCGCGCGATTGGCCCGCTCTGGTGACCGCGAGGCTCAGGCAGAGGAGGCAGTCCTGCTACGCGCCCGGAACCTGCTCGATGCCGGTCGGCCGCTGTGGGAGGGCAAACTTTCGGCGGATGAGCTGCGCCTGCTCCGCCCTCTCAATCTGCTCACCACGAAGGACGTGATCTATGCCGCCAACGTGGGCGAGGCCGAGTTGCTGGGAAACGAGGGCCCGCACCTGGCGGCACTGCGGGGGGCCGTGGCGCGCAGTGGAGAGCACGCCGAAGTTGTACCATTTTCCGCCAAGATCGAAGCCGAGTTGGCAGAACTCCCGCTCGCAGAGCGACAGGCCTTTCTCGAG
This sequence comes from Gemmatimonadaceae bacterium, assembly GCA_035559375.1. Taxonomy (GTDB): domain Bacteria; phylum Gemmatimonadota; class Gemmatimonadetes; order Gemmatimonadales; family Gemmatimonadaceae; genus DATMBI01. The sequence continues at coordinate 4,740 of DATMBI010000297.1, forward strand.
TCGTTAGGCATCCGCTCTGCCGGTCTCGATCGACTGGTACAGGCATCCTACCGGCTCCTGGGGCTCGAGACGTTCTTTACAGTCGGGGAGAACGAAGTGCGGGCCTGGACCGTGCGGCGCGGTGCCACGGCGCCCGAGGCAGCAGGCCAGATCCATTCCGACTTCCAGCGCGGCTTCATACGCGCGGAGACGGCACGCTGGGACGACGTCGTGTCCGCCGGTGGATGGAAGGAAGCGCGTGAATCGGGCTTGGTGCGTGCTGAAGGTCGCGACTACGTCGTACAGGATGGCGACGTGATACTTTTCCGCTTCAACGTCTAGTGACCCTCCTGCGTGGGGGCAGCCTCGAGCACCGAGGGATCGTCAGCCGCAGGATCGTTCACTCGAAAGCTCACCGCCCAAGCCTCGAGTTCATAGGACGGGTAAGGCAACATCGCATCGCGTACCGCCGGCAGGGGTGTGCGAGGATCCAACCACGCACGGTAGCGGTCCGGCGGCACGATAACCGGCATGCGGTCGTGTACGGAGGCGAGGAGCGCGTTGGCCTCGGTCGTGAGAACCGCGCAAGTAGCCTTGCCTCCCTCGGGTGAGTGCCAGTAGTCCCAAACGCCGCCCAACGCAAAGGGTTCGCCGCTCTTCAGTCGCACCGCGTGCGGTATGCGGCGGCTGCCCGGCACGCTTTGCCACTCATAGAAGACGTCGGCGAGAATGAGACAGCGCCGCGACCTCATTGGAGCTCGAAACGCTGGCTTTTCGAAAGCAGTGTCGCCGCGAGCATTGGCGAGACGACTCCCGATGGCCGGATCCCTGGCCCAATAGGGTATGAGCCCCCACCGCAGGTATTCAGCGTGCGGCTCACCGCTACGCAGCGTCACAGCCAGGACCTCGCTCCCCGGGGCAATGTTGTAGCGCGGCGCGAGCCCCGTTGGTGGATGCGACACGCCCAGCTTGCGCCAGTCGAGTCGTTCCGGGCGTGTCAAGCCGAATCGGCCACACATGTCCCGCTCACCCTGTTTGCCTCGGGCCGGCCCTCGGACCGGCTGATGCTGCAGTTAGGGGTACCGCCGGACCTCGCCATTCACGACAGGCCCGGTTATTTTGCTCACTACGTCCAAACATCAGTCAACGCGGCCGAAAGGCCCCCTCCTGCCACCCAGGCATCCGGTGGCAGGCGGTTAGACCAAAGGGAGGAATGCCATGATACGCCGCTACGAGGCGGTATATATCTTCGACCCGACGCTCGAGGAAGGGGCGATCCAGGAAAAGTTGGCCCGCTTCCATTCTCTGCTGCAGAGTCCCGAAGAGGTAGAGGTGGAACATTGGGGCCGGCGGCAGTTGGCCTACAAGATCGGCCAGAAAGACACAGGCTACTATGTGGTGGCCCGTTTCAAGGCCGACACCACGATGCTTCCGGAATACGAGCGCGCACTGCGCCTCGACGATGGGGTGGTGCGTTACCTCCTCACGCTGTACGAGCACGAGGTGGGTGCCGCCGCTCCGCTTTTGCTGGACGAGGAGCTAGCGGTGTCCAGGCGCGACGATGACGAGGACGAGGACTGAGCCATGAAGCGCAACCAGAAGGGGTGCCCGTTCTGCGAGAGCCGGATCCGCTACGTGGATTATAAGGACGATCGCACGCTCGGTCGGTTCATCACCGACCACGGCAAGATTCTGCCCAGCCGATTGAGCGGCGTTTGCGCGCGCCACCAGAGACAGCTAGCGACGGCCATCAAGCGTGCTAGGTTTCTCGCTCTGATCCCGTACATTCGCGGCCACCAGGCCTGACATCGCCGGGCGGTGTGAACCAGGCTACGGCGCTCACTCCAAGCCCGTCGGGCGTACGAGAGCGAGGCTGGCGCTTCGTGCTCCCGGCCCTGACGTTGTTCCTGCTGGTTCCGGCTGTTCCGCAGCTGCGAGTGCTATTCCCAGTGGAACAAACGGTCCTGCTAGTCGCACCGGCGGTCGCGGCCTTGGGGATCGTAGCTTGGTTACGTGGTGGCAGGACGTGGCTCGCTCTTACTTGGCTCGGAGTTTCGGCATGGCTGCTCGTGCGGCCGCTGCAAGGTACCGGGAGCTACGACTTTTTGGTCCGGGGTTGGGCGTTGCTGCTGGCCGCAGCATTTGCGCTAGTGAACTTGGTCGCCCGAGGGCGAAGTTTTTTCGAGCGTGCTTTGGCAGCAACGGGTTTGGCGTTCGCACTGGCGCTAGTAGTTACCCTAGTCTCAGGGCATAGCCCGGCAGCGGCCCGCGACAACTTGGCGGAAGAGCTAGACCGGCGTGTGGCAGCATCGAGCGCGGCCTGGACAGCGGGAACGCAGAGCCCAGAATGGCAGCGCTTGAGAAGCCAGTACCCTCGCTTCGCCAGGCTAATGGAAGAGGGCGAGCTCCGCTGGCGCGAGCTGCCGCGGTTTACCTTGCGCTTCTTCCCCGCCCTTCTCGCGCTCGAGTCACTGGCTGCTCTGGCCCTCGCATGGTCACTGTTCCACCGGATGAGCCGTCACCGGGTCGGCCCACCGCTAGCCCCGTTGCGCGCATTTCGTTTCAGCGACCAACTGGTCTGGGGGCTCATAGCTGGCCTCACCATCGCCCTGGTTCCAGGGCTGGCCGCAGCCCGTGATTTCGGAATCAATTTGGTGGTATTTTTCGGCTGTCTGTTCGCACTCCGCGGTCTGGGAGTGGTGATTTGGTTCGTGGCACCACGACGACTGGTGGCAGCAGCTGTACTCCTGGTGGCGATCGCCTTCTGGCCGATCTTCGGTGCCCTCACCCTAGCTCTGGGACTGGGCGACACTTGGGTAGACTGGCGTGGCCGCTCCCGGCCCGCGACGACATGAGGGGAGACATCGACAAATGGAAGTAATTCTGAAGCAGTCCGTCGAAAAGTTGGGCAACCCCGGAGACGTGGTCAAAGTTTCCGCCGGCTACGCGCGCAACTATCTCATTCCGCGCGGAATCGCCGTCGAGGCCACTGCGGGTAACCGTAAGCGCATCGAGCAGCAGCGCCAGCGCTTGGAAGCAGCCGAGGCAGCTCGGCGAGAAAGCGCGCAGACGCTGGCCGAACGGCTCAGCCAGGTTTCCTTGACCTTTGCGGCTAGAGTCGGAGAGGAGGGCAAGCTCTTCGGCTCGGTGACGGCTAGCGACATACTGCACCGGCTCGAAGAGCTGGGATACGAACTCGAGAAGCGTCAGATAGACCTGCACGAGCCTATCAAGACGCTCGGGGTTTACCGCGTACCCATCCGGCTGCACGCCGATGTTAGGGCGGAGATCAAGGTTTGGGTAATAAAGCAGTAGAGCTCGGACTACCGGGCTGTCAGCAGTGCGGATCGCTCTTCAAGGATCCGTCTGGCCGGCTCCGTGTCCGGCCATTATCGTTTGTTTACGGGTCCCCATCTGCCTACCACCCGTTACCCGGTGGAACCTTCTTGCCGTCCAGAGGATAGTAGCGATTTCGATGGTGGTTGCTTCGGTTAGATGACATCGACGCAAGGCCCTCGTAGCAGCCTGGAATGGGCCCAGACGGCTGCGGCGCTATCGTTGGATCTGAAGGCGTCCGATGTCGTGATACTCGACCTCAAGGGGATTTCCGACGTCACTGACTGCTTCGTCATCGCGAGCGGCACCTCGGACACGCACGTGCGAAGTGTGGCGGAGCACGTGATAGAGGAGATGGAACGGCTAGGCATGCGTGCCCATCATGCCGAGGGGCTGAGCCAGGGGCGCTGGGTATTGATCGATTTCGTGGACGTGGTCGTGCATGTCTTTCATCCGGCCCTCAGAGATTACTACCAGTTGGAGAGGCTCTGGGGAGACGCGGAAGTAGTTGCGGTTGCCCATCAAGGAGCGGGAAAATGACAAGGGCTCGGTCGCTTTGGTGCGCGGCGCTGGTGGTTCTGACGGCCAGTGTGGGGCGCGCCCAGTCCTATTTCGGGATGAACCAGGTCCAGTACGACCGTTTCGACTGGCGCGTTCTCGAAACCGAGCACTTCCTCATCCACTACTACCCCGAGGTGCGCGAGGGGCTGATAGACGCAGCCCGCATGGCGGAACGTTCCTACGCCAGGCTGTCGCGGTTACTCAAGCACGAGTTTCGCGAGAAGAAACCCATTATCCTCTATCGTTCTAGGGGAGACTTCGCACAGAACAACGTCACGGGGGATCTGGGCGAGGGGACTGGC
>DATMBI010000298.1:0-6476 GCA_035559375.1 Gemmatimonadaceae bacterium
TGCCATCGCGAGACTGTGGGCAAGACCTACGAGAACGGCCCTGTTGTGCTGTAGCTTGCCCGCGAAGGCGTTCTGTAGGAACGGAACAACTGCCACAACAGGTATGGTGAGAAGGCCACTGGCCACGGCCGCACGAAAGCCCACCAGTTCTCCGTCCCATAATGAGGGCCTTACAAACGTGATCGCGATGGTGCAGAGGGCCCCTGCAAACGTCGAAACGACGAGGAAGTTACGCATCCTCTGGAACAGGTCCGCATACGAGCTCGGGCTCTCTGCCCACCGTGGCGGCAGAAACCGGAGCGCAGCGAAAGGAATGGAGAACGAGAGCGTCTGAGCTACGACGCCCACTAGCTTGTCGATGACACCCATGACGCCCACGAGCGCCGGTCCCAGCAGGATCGCGAGGAACTTCGCGCGCGCCACCATGACCAACATGGTCGCGAACTGAAGCAATCCAACCGTCAGAAAGGTAGAGATCACCGGATAGCAGGCCGTACCTTCAGGAAGAGGCGGCGCAGTAGTAGCTCTGCTATACGCTCGCTCCGTGGCAGTCGTGTAACCACTGTAAGCAGTACGTGCAGGAGAAAGAGCCGTGGCCACCTCTCGTTCGCGAAAAGCGCAGGCGGCCGAACCGTTTCCAGCACTCGGCGAGCGTGCACTCGGTCGCCCTTCACGTAGTGAGCTGCTGCTCGCTTAAGCTTGTCCTCCTCCCGGTGGGCCGCGTAGCGCCGTAGCACCGAACCCGCTACCTTTGGCCTGGAAGCGTTGGCCAGCTCTCTATCCATGACGACGAAGAACTTTTCCTCTTCCGTACGCAACCAGTCATAGTTCTGTGACAGGCTTCCGTGGAAATGGCGGTAACTGAAGAGATACTCGTGAAGGAGGCCGAGCGGATAGCGACGTGCTATGCGGAGCCACATTTCGAGATCGGCGGCAATGCCGAATGGTGCAGGCGCGAAGTAGCCCAACTCTCTATAGACCGACGCCCGTACCATGGCGCCTGGTGTTCTGAGAAAACGATTCTTGTGGGAGAGAATCTCCGGCAACAGATCGCCGTAGTGGAGAACGGACTTCTCGCGCCAATGCGGCGGCAGTTCTAACCGGCCGTAAATTATCCCCTTCTCGTCGATAAACCTGTCCAAGCAGAAGACAGCACCGACATCCGGGTGGTTCAGTAGAAACTCCACCTCGCGCTCGACGATCGTGCTCTCGTAGATGTCGTCAGCGTGAAATACGGCTACGAACTCCCCGCTGGCGAGCCGCAAGCCCATGTTCACGTTTTCGAACTGACCTAGGTTGACTATCTGGCGAATCGACCGTATACGCGAAGAATACTCGCGCAGAATATCGGGCGTCGCATCTGTCGATGCATCGTCGAGAACTATTATCTCGAGTGGCGCGTATGTTTGACGCAGAATGGAGTCCAAGCTCTCCCGAAGGAAAGCCGCTCCGTTGTACACTGGCACTATCACTGACACCAGCGGCTTGCCCGGCGCATGCATGGCATTCGAGGGTATAGTTGCGTTGGCTCGCACCACCGCAACGATTTGTGCGATGAGATCTTGGAGTGTTGCAGCCGTACCACAGAAACTCTGGTGTCTTGACGGATCGCGTGGTTGCACGGATCTTGCGGGTATAGGGCACCGTCCACAGAGCTGAAGTTTGCCACACCAGGGAGGCGTTGTGGCCGAGACTGTTTTTCTGGTGAACCCGCCGAATCCACCTGGCTACGTGTCGAACAAGGACTCCATGGGCGGCTTCGGGCAGCTGTACCCGGAGGGTGCGTCTCCGTTTCCCCCGATAGATATGCCTTACTTGGCTGCCTGGCTCCTGGAGCATGGCATAGCCGTGAAAGTGCTGGAAGCCGGTGCGATGCTCTGGAGTCCAGAAAGACTGTGTCACGAGATAAGTGCTGCATCCAACACGGCTCCGGCAACGGTAGTGCTGCGCACGTCTCTCCCGACGATAGACTGGGACCTCGATGTAGCCATGCTTATCAAGTCGCGGTGTTCCGGGGCAAGAATCGTACTATACGGTCCAGCAGTCGGGCCATTGCTAGAAAGAATCCAGCAGTCTCAGGTGGACTACATCGTCGTCGGCGAACCAGATCAAACAGTTCTCGAGCTCGCGCAGGGCATGGAGCTCGAGAATATCGCTGGCCTGGTGTGGCGAAGCAGCCACGGGGAGTGGGTTACGAACCCTCCGCGGGCGTATAGACGAGACCTCGATTCTCTTCCGTTCCCGCGTTGGGAGTTGTTTCCGTACGAGCGCTACACTATTCCCAAGTCGGCCACGGCCGGGACGATGCGATGTCTGCCAATGCAGACATCGCGCGGCTGCCCCTTCGGCTGCAACTACTGCCCGTACCCAGTGGGCCAAGGGTCGCTGTGGCGATACCGGTCTCCCGAGAATGTCGTCGACGAATTGGAGTACCTCGTTCGCGATCTCGGAGTCGAGTACGTCATTTTCCGAGATCCTCTGTTCTCGGCCAACAAGAAGCGTGTCGTCGCCATATGCGAGGAGATCGTCAGGCGTCGACTGAGCGTCAAGTGGCGCTGCGAGACGCGCGTCGATTGCCTCGACGAAAGCACGATAGCCGCCATGGCAAAAGCGGGCTGCGTAGGGGTGAACTTCGGTGTCGAGAGCGTGGATCCACAAATACAGCGCAATGTCGACCGCAAGCCGATCACTTCGGATGAGTTCGTTGTCGCTGTAAGACTCTTTAGAAAATACGGAATAAAGACGTTCGCCTTTTTTGTTGTAGGGCTTCCTGGCGACACCGTGGAGACCATACTAGCTAGTATCCGCTTTGCACTGCAATTGCGGCCGAGTTGGGTGCAGTTTACCGTGGCCACGCCATTCATCGGGACGCGCCTCTTCGACTGGGCTGTAGAGCAGAATCTTCTCGAAAGAGATAGCTACCGCATCATTAGCGCACACGAGGGTGCTATTGGCAACGAGAACCTGACGCCGGCGCAGGTGCATCTGCTACACCGCTTCGCCCAGATCTTGCAGCGAAACGTTCTCAATCGGAGAGGCATCCTCAAGAATGAACTGCGCAGCGACTGGTTGTATAGAGTCTCGAGACGCACGGCGGATGTATCGTTCGGTGCTGCAGGCTGGGTCATGTACTGGGTGGGAAGCTGGATGCTTCGTAAGACGCTGCGTCCGGCGAACGGTCATGTGAAGAAGGTCAGCGGAGCGCAGCAGCGAATGCCGCGCCAAGCTGTGCCAGTTTCTCCTGATCGAGGTCGGTGATACTCATCACTGGCGGTTCCGGTTGTGTAGGCCGCCGGTTGGTCGAGGTGCTCTGCGCCGCCGGCGCACAAGTCACAGTGCTCACTCGGAAAGCGAGTCTAGAACTTCCAGCGGGGGCCATAACTGTCACATGCGACCTTCGGTCGCCGGGTGATTTTCGTACCGTCCTATTAGGCATCGAGACCGTAGTACACTTAGCAGCTCTAGATGCCCGCCACGCTAGCACCCCTGCTGAGATGGAAAGCGTGAACGTAGGGGGAACCCGACTTCTGGCACGAGCCGCTGCCTTCGCTGGTGTGCGTCGCTTCGTTCACGTGAGCTCAGCCGCCGTCTACGGCGCTAGGCGTACGGCACTGCCGTTTCGAGAAGACGATGCTGCCTGCCCACTGGATATTTATGGTAGCACTAAGCTCGCAGGCGAGCGCGTCCTATTGGAGGAACTACAGCATTCGTCGGTGCAGTGGACGATTCTGCGCCCGACAGGAATCTACAGCGCCAGGCGCAGCGAAACGGCAGAGCTCTTCGAAGAGGTCAGACAGCGCAGAATTTGGTTTTACGGCCCCACGAGGGTATACCTCCAGCCACTGTACTTGGAGGACTTGGTGGGGCTAATTATCAAGATCCTCGATGATGCACGTAGCTACGGTGAGATAGTCAACGTCGCTGGTGGCGACGTAGTGGAGCATTATCAGCTCGTAGAGGCCGTTGCAAAGGCTGCGGGATTTGCGCGACCTATGCGCGTCGGCATACCGTCCTTCGTGGCGAGACCAGTGGCTCAGTTATTGCGTTTCGTGTCGGACCAGTGGTTCGCGACGAGTCAGCATGCTCGGGGCAGTGGGATCCACAGTAGATGCGTCGACATAGCCAAGGCGCGTGCTATCTTCGACTTTCAGCCCACGCCGTTGGCAGAGGGCTTGGCCGCCACCGTAGCTGCACTTCGAGATCGGATCGACTCTTGACTAGGAGCCGATGAAAGGGAAGCGAGCGGAGCTGCTGGCGTACAAGCTTACAGATGCTGGAAGCTACGACAAGGTAGTCGGCGACTTCGATCGCTTCACAGCTGCCTGTACCGCCCCCCTGATCGAGCGGCTGCTCGCTCCCCTTCGTATCCACCATGGGACGCACGTCCTGGACATGGGCACAGGTACCGGCGCAGTTGCCTTTGCACTTTATCGCACAAAGAGGCATGCCACGCCAGCATCCGTGACAGCGATCGACCTCTCGTGGGGCATGCTGAGTTACGCGCGCGATCGTGCTCTCGATCTGCACCTGACTGACCGTCTGTCCTTTTGCATGTTGGATGCCGAGCAGCTCGCTTTTCGCTCGGCCTCGTTCGACGTCGTTACTTCACTCTTCCTTCTTCGACATCTTCCGGATCCATACCGAGCTGTCGCAGAGGCATTTCGCGTGCTGCGTTCGGGAGGCGTCCTGGCAGTGGGTATCGGTGCGGGCCCTCCACTGACTCGGGAAGCAGGTCGTTATCTACTGGCCCGTACCCGGGAGATGCGCGACCGACTGCTCGGGAAGCGCCTAATGGGGCCGCAGCATCTTGCCAAGTTCCTGGATGAGCGGCTCGGCCGTAAGCCAGCAGTCCCGCCAGATTTCGAGGTGGAGGGACACCGCTTGAACGGGCGAGACCTAGTGCGCACCCTGCAACGCGCAGGGTTTCGAGAACTGCATCGTTCTTGGGCTTTCGCTGAAACTCATTGGCGAAACCCCGACGATTTTTGGCAGTTGCAATGCACCTTCAGTTCGCCGATAAGAAAGCGGCTCCAAGCGTTGAGTCCTGACACGGTGCGGGACCTTTACACTGAATACCTGCGCTTGTGCCGCCGCACGTTGGAGCGTGGTGGTAAGCTCACCTACATCACGGCTGCGTACTTTGTCCATGCGAGAAAGCCTTAGCGCGCCATGGCTGCCCACGATGTGAGAGCGCAACCCCCTTGTCCAGCAATTTCCGTGGTAGTGGGTGTCACAACGTCCTCGGCGCGAGTGGATCGGCTTCTCGACGCCCTCGCATCGCAGGACGGAGCCGGGGACGTCGAGGTGATTCTCGTTAGCACCGTATCCCTATCGGTCTCCACACGATGGCTCGAACGATTGTCGTCTCGACACGCCTTCCGCGACCTGCAGGTTGTACAGGCACCGCTAACGATGCTAACCCCTGAACTTTGGCGAATCGGGCTGGAGCGAGCGCGTGGCATTATCGTGGCCTTCACCACATCGGAAATGATTCCCACGGCAACCTGGCTTCGAGCGATACAGCGAGAGCATGAAGGACCGTGGGTAGGCGTCGGAGGGACGATCGCTTGCGATCCGCAGTCGGGCATAATGGGCTGGGCCACGTACCTGGCGCGATACCACGCCTTCATGCCCGCGAATCGGCGCCGGCTCGTGCCTCACATCGCCGGCGACAACGCAACTTACAAGCGTTGGGCTCTGGAAGCGGTACGGCCCACTTGGCAGCATGGGTTCTGGGAAGCCGAGGTGCATAGCGAACTCGTAGCGCGTGGCTTCGAACTCGCCTTGGAACCAGCGCTCCTCGTGGAGTACCACTGCCAGCACCGCGCGGGACAGTTCGTAGTGCAGCGCTTTCGGCATGGGTTGCGATACGGGCTGTCCCGTGGCGCTAGTCTGAGCTTCGGCACCGCATTTCTCAGAACCCTCCTCGCCCCAGGGATTCCCGCGCTGTTGCTAGCACGAATCTGGAGAAATGCCCGGGCTGCTGGGGAGGCTAGCCGCGTCCTGTTGGCTGCCCCATTGTTGTTACTATTCCTCGCCAGCTGGGCCAGCGGGGAAATGGCGGGGTACGCGCGCCGCCTCTTTTCTCGTCGTTCTGGGTAAGCTCGGCGTGCGTGACGCGATAAGCCATGGAGTCGTGCCGGAGCTGTCGGTAGCAGCGGCATCCTTCGGTCCCGTGCAAGATGCCCTTAGGTTCGTTTCCGAACTTGCCTACCAGTGCCACGACGACGCTAAGGTACAAGTGGTCCTGGCTCATGCCGGGCACGGTATTGCACCTCACTTTGCCGAACTAAGTCGCAAAGCATGTTTCGAGTTGCGTATTCTAGAACTCGAAGCTGATGCTAGCCTTCCTCGTCTTCTGGGCGCAGCCATCGCCAGCTGCACGGGCTCGGTCGTGGCGGTAACGGATGTTACCTGCAAACCACATCACTCGTGGCTGCACGCCCTGTCGGAAGTACACCAGCGCGGCGAAGCCT
>DATMBI010000299.1:0-21324 GCA_035559375.1 Gemmatimonadaceae bacterium
CTAACGCTCTTTCGGTCATCGGCCGGACGGACGCTTTTGCTGGTCTGCGCTGTGGCAGTGGCTGGTCCAGCCCAGCCTCCGTCTGCCGCCCTACATGGTATCATCGCGGGCCGCGTCTACGATTCGCTGGCGATGCGACCGCTCGCTGGTGCCGTCGTTCAGCTTGTCGTACTCGGGGCCGGCCGACGCCTGGAAGGCAGCCGTTCGGTCACGACCGAATCCGACGGCAGCTATCGCTTCGCCGTGGTCGGAGCTGGCACCTACCTCCTCGGTTTTCAGCATGCGGTATTGGACAGCTTAGGGTTGACGCCTCCGCTGCGACGTGTAGAGCTGCGTTCGGCAGCTACGGTACGGGCCGACCTAGCGATACCGTCCGCTCCCTCCCTGGTCTCTCACCACTGCGGCGGCAACGCGGCACGAGATTCTCTGGCTCTGCTGCGCGGAACTCTTCGCCATGCTCGGGACGACAGGCCGCTCCCTGGGGCGTTCCTGTCGCTGCGTTGGGCGGAACTTTTCCTCTCGCGTGGCGGGAGGATGGAACGTACGACTCCGATCGTGGACGTGTACGCCGACAGCGGCGGCTGGTACGTGGCGTGCGTTCCCGGTGGGGTTCCGCTTCTGGCCCGTGCGAGCCACGAGCTACTGACCTCGGGCGACATAGAGGTAACGCTGCCAGCGCTGTCGTTAATGCGCCGCGATATCTACTTGGGAGCCTCCGTAGCAAGCGTCGTCGAGGTTGCGGACGGTGACCTACCAGTGCAGAGGATAGTAAGCAGCGGTACGGGAACGGTGAGGGGAACCGTGCTCGCGGGCGACGGGCGACCGCTCGTCGGGGCGAGGGTGGCGCTCGTGGGCGGAACTGGCGAGGTCCGCACGGATAGCCGTGGTTCGTTTCGTCTCAGCGACCTGCCCCAAGGCACCTACATGATCGAAGCCCGCGCGGTCGGCTATCTGCCGGCGCAGGAAGCGGCGGACGTAGTTTCCTTCCGCGAGTCGACAGTGGAGCTCTATCTGGTGGATTTGCGCGCGGTGGAACTCGATACCATTCGCGTGGCTGCTGTCAGGCACCTCGACGCATCGGCGCGCGCTGGGTTCGAGCGCAGGCGCAAAAGCGGGGCCGGCTATTTCCTCGACGAGAGCCAGATAGACACGATGCGCGTCTTTGCCTTTCGAGACATCGTGCGCAGCATTCCGGGCATCCGCTTCGTGCGTGGTACGCGAATCGACGACTCGTGGCGTGAGCATATCGAGTTTACGTTCGGCGGCCGATCCGCGCCTTGCCTCCCGTCGATTTATTTGGACGGAGCTCTGCTGTTGCCGGGTAAGGTCGATCTCGACGTGATCGTCAATCCCAGCAGTGTGCGGCGTGTCGAGGTATATCACCGGGGTACCTCTATTCCAGCAGAGTTCGCGTCGGCCAGTCAGTGTGGCGTGCTGGCCGTTTGGACAGGTCCTCGGCGGCGCAGTCCCCCACCAGAATAGCCCGCGTGGCGGCTATGTCCGAGTACAGGGCCATGGTTCTAGCGGCTCCCCGCGAGCCGCTGCACTTGGAACGACGAAGCGTGCCGACGCTCTCGCCTAACGAGGTTCTGGTGCGGGTTCGTGCCTGTGCGGTTTGCCGTACGGATCTTCACGTCGTAGACGGCGAACTCCCCGATCCAGTGCTTCCGTTGGTGCCAGGTCACGAAATCGTCGGAATGGTAGAGGCCGTCGGAAGCGAGGTCCCGCACGCTTTCGTAGGCGAGCGCGTCGGAATCCCGTGGCTAGGATGGGCATGTGGTCGATGCAGCTACTGCACTGCCGGTCGCGAGAACCTCTGTCCCGATGCGCGCTTCACTGGTTATCGGATAGACGGCGGCTATGCCGAGTACACCGTCGCCGACGCCCGCTTCGTCTTTCCGCTGCGTGCGGGACGGAGCGACGTCGAGCTTGCACCTCTCCTGTGTGCCGGACTCATCGGCTATCGAGCTTACCGTGCCGCTGGTGACGCTAACACGCTAGGTCTTTACGGTTTCGGAGCTGCAGCTCACATACTGGCGCAGGTGGCGGTCGCTCAGGGGAAGCGAGTGCTGGCGTTCACCAAGCCTGGCGATACGGAAGGCCAGGAGTTCGCGAGGAGGCTGGGCGCTGCCTGGTCGGGCTCCTCCGAGGAGCTGCCGCCCGAAGCTCTGGATGCAGCCATCATTTTCGCACCTACTGGCCACCTCGTTCCCAAAGCGCTCGAGGCTGTCCGGCCGGGTGGAACGGTAGTGTGCGCGGGGATCCACATGAGCGATATTCCATCGTTTCCTTACCGCCTTCTCTGGCAGGAACGAGTGCTCCGTTCGGTCGCGAATCTTACCAGGCAGGACGGCAGCGAATTCCTGGAACTAGCTACGCGGCTCCCGCTCCGCATTAGCACTAGGACCTACCGTCTGGAGGATGCCAACCAGGCCCTCGATGATCTCCGGCATGGGCGTATCGAGGGGGCTGCCGTCCTCGATATGGAAGCATCGTGACGACCTCGGCAGATAGACAGTCAGGGAGACTTGGAAGCGAGTCTTCGTCCGCGCATTCTTGTGGCGAGCCGGCTATCGCTGGCCTGCTGCCGCTTTCTCTGTATTGTTCCCGAAAGTGAGCGATCGTACCGTCCCTGCATCGAAAAGCGCTGCGTCCGCGAGTACCGCGGGAGACGACTCTAGTGGCCAGCAGCTGGCGCTGGTGCTCGGTGGCGGAGGTGCCCGCGGTGCCTACCAGGCCGGGGTTCTGCGCGGCATAGCGCGGCGTTTCCCCGAACTCGAGGTCCCCATACTGACCGGCATATCGGCCGGAGCAGTGAATACGATCTACCTGGCCGCGTACGAGGGTACGCTCGCCGCGGCTACCGACGAGCTCGTGAAGCTCTGGTTGGCGTTGACGCCGGACAAGGTGTACAACGTCCGTCCCTTGCATCTCCTGCGCAACGTAGTGAACTGGGGTATCAGATTGCTCTCGGGGGGCCATACCCGCGGAGAGCCGATGCGGGGGATGGTGGATACCAACCCCCTACGCCGTTTCCTGGAGCAATCCATTCCCCATGCCGCGGACGGAACCTTCCCCGGTATCGCGCGCAAACTGGACCGGGGCGACCTGAAGGCCGTGGCGCTCTCTGCCACTAGCTACACTACCGGTCAGTCGGTAACATGGGTCGAAGGTCGCGACGTCCAGTTATGGCAGCGGCCGCAACGGCGCAGCGAGCTCACGCGCCTAACGATAGACCACGTACTAGCCTCCAGCGCACTGCCGATGCTCTTTCCAGCGGTCAAGATAGGGAACGAGTGGTACGGCGACGGAGGGATACGGCTCACGGCACCGCTTTCCCCAGCGCTTCATCTCGGAGCCAACCGCATTATCACGGTCTCCACACGCTATGCTCGTAGCCGTAGCGAGGCGGATCAACCGCTCACCGACGGCTATCCGCCGCCGGCGCAGGTTCTGGGAGTGCTTTACAACGCGATCTTTCTGGATCTGATAGACGAAGACATCCTGCGCCTGCAGCGGATCAACCGCCTCCTCGAAGGCTTGCCTCCCGAAGAACGCGAGGGGATGCGCATCGTGGATATCCTGGTCTTGCGTCCCTCGCGCGACCTCGGACGCCTCTCCCGTGAGTTCGAGCAGCGCCTGCCGTCCGTGTTCCGGCATCTCACGAGAGGGCTGGGCACGCAGCGCACTCAGAGCCCGGACATCCTCAGTCTGGTCCTTTTTCTGCCGGAGTATCTGGGACGACTGGTGGAGATAGGGGAGGAAGATGCTGAACGGCACGCTGACCGAGTCCGGCGCTTTCTCGAGCAGCAGCCCGCGAGCGTTTCTTAGGGCGCCCTGACACAGGTTGCAGCTTTCGGTTTTCCGTCGAGCACCGAATACTTAGATCGCTCAGCCCCACAGTCGACAACCTCACCGACACGAGCTCATGATATCAGCTACTAGCACGGCAGATCGGTTGCGCCCGTTCGCTGGTGCATCGTATGCACTGGCCGCACTCCTGGTTGTCCTACCGCTGTTGGATTACACCCAAAACGTGGGGGCGCCTCAATTGGGCAACGTACAGTGGCGCTTCGCTTCGGTAGGTCTGCTCTCGAGCTATCTCGTGACGCCGCTCCTCGGCGCGAGCCTGGCCGTCGGTACCGCGGCAGTGCTAGAGCACCGCACGGCGCGACGAATACTGGGCTATGGCTGCATGGCGCTAGCGATCCTGCTGGTGTTGATGTTGCTGGGCTTCGTGCTGGATGTCATCCAACTGCGCCACGGGGTGCCCACTGAGGGGCGTCGAGGTTTCGATGCCGCGACCGCGCGCGCGGGGCTGAAGCACCTCTTAGGAGCTGTCGTGGCCTTCTCGTTCGGTCAGGCCGCAATAAAGGGGGAGCGGGGTGAGCGAAGGCAGCGTTCGGAAAAAGGTGCGATTCCGCTGGTAAACCGTTAGCTGGGCGAACGCTCCGCGGTTCCATCTATCCTGCAGCAGGCCCCAGGCACTTGTCCGTATATCTCGTTGGGATCATACTGCAAGTGCGGCACGAGCGAGGTAGTCGAGCCGCCAGCCGAGGTCGAAATGCTCTTTCGCCGTCTCATCGAGTCGCAGCGCGCTGCCGCTGCCCAGTATGCAGCCCTCGAGGGGCTGCTGGTGAGCGCGGTGGCACACGCACTGCTCGTGGCTGCGAGCGTAGCCGTCACCAGGCAACCTGGCACCGCCGAAGCCGACTCCGTGCGCAAAACCTTTACGCCGGTAGAGTACCTCATTCCGCCCGACAGGCTCGCGGCCATGCGACCCCAGGCAGAACGGGTCGAGTGGTTGAACGTGGGGACAACGGCTGGATACGGGTACCGCGCTGAAGGTGCAGCTTCCGAAGATCGGATGAAGCTCGAAGTAGCGCGGGGCGATTCGGCCGATCTCGAGGCGGCGGCCGAGGATTACGCGTCCCAGCCTCCCATCGCGCTGGGAGACTCGATAATGACGGAGTTGCAGGTGGATAGCGCCGTGGTGCGTTACGAAGACAGCGCCGCTCCGCCTTATCCGGAGACGATGCTGAGGCGGCGCATCGAAGGGGCGGTACTCGTCCAGTATGTCGTGGACTCTACTGGTCGAGCCGACACGACCACCTTTCGCGTGCTCGCGGCGACCCATCCGGACTTCGTGAAGGCCGTGAAGACCACTCTCCCCAAAATGCGCTTTCGCCCCGCGGTTATGAACGGGAAGCGCGTAGCTCAACTAGTGCAGCAGCCGTTCGCGTTCAAGATCGTCGACACCGCGTCCGTGGCCAAGAGCACCAAGCCACCGCTGTAGCGTACCGGCAGGCGCCAGGGCTCAGCGGTTCCCTTGAGTTACGAGATCCCAGTAGGATCGCCAGAGCCGTTGCTGCCAGCGTTCGGCAAAGTCTTCCAAGGTTTGCACCAACTGCGTGCTGGCGTGCCCTTGTAGCTGCTGACGGTGCGGCACTCCGAAGCCTCCGCTGAATACACTGCGAACGAGGGCAGACCGCGAGTCCCGGGGCAGCTCACTGACACTCTGGGCATAGCGATCGAAGCCGCCGTCGCGCCAGAGATACATCTCGACGTTGGAAACGTAAAAGGCAGAGACCAGCTGCCCGCGCGCGGCGATCTCCTGCCCTATTGCGCGCAAGGCATGCGTGCCGCCCAGGTCGCCAGTCACCGGTATTATGCGATCTTCGGCCTGCATCCACTTCACATACTCCCACGCCTGGCGACTTGCCAGGTAGTTCGACTGCTTCCCCTCCAAGTCGCGCTCCAGAATGAGGCGCCGCAGTGTGGGATAGTAGGGGCGAGGCGCTCGGCCGATGCTAGTGTAGCGAATGTCCAGGCCTTCACCGATGAAAGCTTGATGAAAGCGGCGTAGGGTTGCCCTATCCGTGTCGGAGAGGGGTACACCGTAGCTCTCCACGAGGGCAATCAGCGAGTCCGTGGTGGCTCCCGTGCCATGGCTGTCCGGATGCGACGAATCCACACGCGCCACTATGGCTTCGATGCTGCTGTCGCTCCATGCCGCTATGTCCGCTGGAACGGGACGCCCCATCCAAAGCAACAAGTACTCCAAACGATTGCGCGAGCGCTGGAAAAGTGCCTTGTAGAACAAGTGCAACAGCAGGTTCTCGCGCCTGATATCCAGTATGAAAGCCACGCTGGGTCGGAGAGCGGCGATGTACGAGAAATTCTGGTCCGGGCCGACTCCGATGTACGCGCCGCCCGATGTGCCCAGCGTTCTCAGCTTGCTGACCGCATGCAGGTAAGAGCTTTCGTTGGAAATTAGATTGTCGGAGTCGAAGTACCCCGGCTCTTCGGAGAGTCGGGCGATGACAGCGGCGAACGAAGTGTCTGTCTGTAGGCGCGCCGCTTGGGCCGTCCGGGTAGCGAAGCCCCGTCCCAGGCCAGCGCCGAATACGGCCATCAATGCCAAGACTGCCAGGCAGGTTCCCCACGAACTCGGCCTGCGTTGCGCCCCAGTTCTCATCCTGCGATCCTCTAGCCGTGAAGCCAGACGGATTCCAAGGTACGTGGCGCGAGGACATCGAAGCTCGCGCCGTTTACTCGGAGTCGGCCGGGATCTTGCGTTCGATACCGGCCGCGGTAGCGATACCCCGTGACGCTGAAGATGTGCAGCGTGTGCTGCGCCACGCCAGCGCATCCGGTTACGCGGTGACGGCACGCGGCGCGGGGAGCAGTATGCCGGGGGGCGCTGTGGGAGAGGGATTCCTCCTGGACATGAGCGCCATGAATTGGATCGGAGCGGTTGACAGCGTTGGCGGTCGCGTCCGCGCCGGTCCGGGCGCGACCTGTGCGGCGATCCAGCGCGCTGCAGCCCTCAAGGGTCTGCGCTTCCCGGTGGATCCTTCGAGCGGCAGCTTCTGCACGGTCGGGGGCATGGTGGGCACCAATGCTGCTGGTCCACACTCGCTGCGCTTCGGGCCGACGAGTGACTGGGTTTCGGCGCTAGAGTGCGTCTTCGCCGACGGTTCGAAAGCCGTTCTTAGAAGAGGTGCGCCGTTCCCGCGCAGCAGCACAACCTTAGAGCGCGTGGCAGCTCGGGTTGCCGAGTGGCAGAAGCGTGCGGCCGCGATCCCGCCGCTACGGGTGCGCAAGAACTCCTCCGGTTACGCGATCCATCGATTCGCTGCATCGGGCGATCCGATCGACTTGTTGGTGGGGAGCGAAGGGACGCTAGCCATAGTGGTCGCGGTGGAGGTTCGCCTGGTGCCGGCGCCGCTCGAAAGCGCGGCTATTCTTTCCGAATGGCCCGATCTGGAAAGCGCCTTGAGGGGCGCAGCGGTAGCGAGGGAAGCGGGATGTGCCTCGTGCGAAATACTGGACAGCACTTTCCTCGAGCTCGTCCGGAGCAGTGGCACGGAGGTGAGCGCTGCGAGCGCTGCGATTCTATTCACCGAGCTGGAGGCAGACGCACCGCTCGAGACGTTTACGCTTTGGGGTCGCGTTGCGGCACGGCGCGCGCACGACGGCCTGCGTGCGCGCGCTGCTGCCCTCCAACAAGCACTTGCCGCTGCGGGAGCGAGCCGAACGCGAGTGGCGGTTGGGTCGCAGGAAATTACCGAGTTGTGGTCCGTAAGACACAGAGCCAGTCCTGCTATCAGTACCATGTTCCCGGGCCTTCGGTCGGTACAGGTAGTAGAGGACGGCTGCGTACCGCCGGAGCACTTTGCGGAATACGTGCGCAGGTTGCGCACGTCGATAGCACAGCGGGGCTTCGGTGCCGTACTCTTCGGCCATGCTGGCGATGCTCACATGCACGCTAACGTCTTGGTGGACGTGTCGAGCCCTCGCTGGCGGCAGCGCCTGGAGGAGCTGCTGCACGATGTTGCCGAGACTGTAGCGAGCCTACGTGGAACCTTGGCGGGGGAGCACGGTGACGGAAGGCTTAGGTCCGCCTTGCTCGACCGCATATGGCCGCCAGAGGCCATTACCCTCTTCCGTGAGATAAAAGAGACCTTCGACCCTGGTTGGGTTTTGAATCCGGGGGTTAAGCTCTGGCGTCACGGCTATAGTTATTCGGTCAAATTCGACCCTGCTGCGGAGCCTCTGCCTGAGCAGGCAGCCCGAGTACTCGAATTCGTCGCCGCTCGGCAAGCATACGATCGGCCGAGGCTGGCCCTCCTGGACGCTGCTCGAACGGGGGACCTCGGTAGCTAGGTGATCGTTCCTCAGCTACTTTCCGCGCACTCGATACGCTGACCGATCCATGTACTATTACGAGCCCAGAATCTCCCTGCTGGCCAGGCCGTCGTTCATCGAGCCCGAGCACCTGCGTGTCAACTGGATGGGAGATGGCAGCGATGGGGAGCGGCTGGCCGAATACGCAGGCCGTCTCTGTTACATGAGCCAGAGGAATCCGGCTAACCGTACGACCGCGGAGTATCTCGAGAACATCAAGAAACAGGCTCATGGTAGCGTTCTGGAGCACGTGAACTACTCGCTGCTCATAGAAGGCGTTAGCCGCTCGCTTACTCATGAGCTGGTGCGGCATCGGGCCGGCTTTGCATACTCGCAATTGAGCCAACGGTACGTCGACGAATCGGTTGCGGACTTCGTGGTACCTCCGGCTATCATCGGAGACGAGAAACTCGAGGCCACGTGGCGTTCGCAGATGGAAGCAGCACAGCGTGCCTATGTAGAGCTCGTGGAACGGCTCATGGAGCAGTATTCCTGGATCGAGGATCGGGTGCATCGGCGCAAGGTAGCGCGCGAGGCAGCGCGTGGTGTCCTTCCCAATTCGACCGAGACCAAGATCGTGGTCACCGGCAACGTGCGAGCTTGGCGGACGATGCTCGAGTTGCGAGCCAGCGAGGGAGCCGAGTTAGAGATAAGGCGTTTGGCCGTGGCCATTCTCCGGTTGCTGCGCCAGGAAGGCTCGGCCTTCTTTTCCGATTTCGAGATTTACGTGGCTGATGACCGGCGCGAAGCGGCGAGGGTGACCTACCACAAAGTATGACAGCTCGGGGTTTTCGGTCTGGGCTAGCGCGAAGTCTCGTAGGATGCGTGTTATCTTGAGCGCGTGGTGACAGCTGTTACCGGGGCAGCGTTCCGGCGCGGGGTCCGCCGCTGGTGCGGCGCAGCAGCTGTATTTGCGACTGCTGCAGTGGCCGCTTGCAGGGACGCGTCCGCTCCGGCCGGTACGGCTGCCGAGATCGCGTCGCTAGAAGTGTTGCCGACTACCGCATGGCTGCAGGTTGGCGCGACCCTGCAGCTCCAACTGCGAGCGCTGGATTCCGCGGGTACCGAGCGGGCTGCAGCGGCGCGCTGGGAGTCGTCCAACAGCCGGGTTGTAGCCGTTGGCTCAGATGGCCTGGTTCGTGCCATAGGCCAGGGCTCGGCCAGGATCACGGCCCAGGTCGCGGGTTTGACCGCTGAGACGGACGTGGTCGTCGTTCCCGCGGTCCCGGCCGCGGCGTGGAACGTGGAGCGGCAGGGTATTACGGACGTCTCGCTACTCGGGTTATGGGCCGACGAGTTCTCTCCCTTCGCGGTGGCGGTGGGACAGAACGGTGTGGCGTTGCACTACTCGGTGAATGGGTGGACGATGGTGCCGACCGGGACCACTGAAACGCTGGTCGGGGTCTGGGGTTCGAGTCCGAGCAACGTCTTCGCGGTGGGAACCGGTGGAGTCATCTTGCGCTACGACGGTAGCGCTTGGCGCCGCATGGCGAGCCCAACGGACAGAACGCTGTTGGAAGTGTGGGGCCGCTCGGCTAACGAAGTGTATGCCGTCGGGGTGGATGGAACGGTGTTACGCTGGAGCGGTCTCGCGTGGACTGTGCTCTCTACGGGAACCGGGTGGGAGCTGTGGGGGGTTTGGGCCAGCGGTCCTAACGATGTTTGGGCCGTCGGGCAGGATGGCCGAATAGTGCACTTCGACGGCGCGGCGTGGAGCGTGCTGCCTAGTCCAACGCGTCAGGGTCTTTTCGGAATATGGGGGAGCGCTCCAGGCGACATATGGGCAGTGGGCGTCAACGGCACCATGCTCCACTACGATGGCACAGTGTGGTCTGCCTTGGCACCGCCGACCCGCAAGAATCTCTTCGCCATCTGGGGGCGCACTGCTGACGAAGTGTACGCGGTCGGTAACACCGGTGCCATTTTGCGCTACGACGGTATCGCGTGGCAGGTAGTGGACGAGCCCGGTAGCGGTCAGAACTTCCGCGCGGTCTGGGGTGACAACAGCGGGCGTGTTCTGGTTGCCGGTTGGGACGGTACCGTCGTTAGGGGACGTGGCACAGCGTGGCTCACTGAAACTACATCGCCCGCACTCGTGGCTGTGTGGGGCCCCGATCAGGGAGCCGTCTTTGCAGCAGGTGCGGGGGGCACTCTGTTGCGGCGTTCCGGCGTCGGCTGGGTTCTCGAGGACGTTCCTCCAGCGCACCCGCTATACGGAATTCATGGCTCCGGCGCCACCAATATCGTCGCTGTGGGCGACACCGGCACTATTCTGCGATTCGACGGTAGTCGCTGGCGTTCCGAGCCTTCGCCACGCAACGTGCTGCTCCGATCCGTGTGGGTGGCTGGCCCGGATCTAGCGTTCGTAGTAGGCGAAGCCGGTACGATTCTCGTCTCCACTCCAGCAGGATGGGCTGCGATGGCCAGCCCGACTACTGGGTTTTTGAGGCACGTGTGGGGCCTGGCGCCCAACAACGTCTATGCCGTGGGAGACTCCGGTATTGTACTTCACTTCGATGGTGGTAGCTGGCAGCGCATGGCTACACCCACGCGGCTCTTGCTGCGCGGCATCTGGGGTAGTGGGCCGCGTGACATCTTCGCCGTGGGAGAACGCGGCGTCATCTTGCGTTACGACGGTGTGCGCTGGTACCAGATGCCCAGCCCGACCGATCTGGCCCTGCGCACGGTATGGGGAACTGCGCCTACCGAGGTCTACGCGGCGGGCGAAGGCGGGATATTGCTCCGCTTCGACGGCGCGCGGTGGTCCGTTCTCCCATCGCCTACCGACAAGTTGCTGATCCAACTTTGGGGTAGTGGAAACAGTTACTTCGCCGTGGGGACGGTGGCGACCATTTTGCGGGGGAGCCGTCCTTAGGCCTCCACCATCTCCTCCTTTTCCTTCTTTTCTTTGGAAGCGGCCTCTATGACCTTCTGGGCCACCTCTGGTGGAACCTGTTCGTAGCCGTGGAAGCGCCGCGCGAAGGTACCGCGCCCGTGAGTCATAGAGTTGAGGTCGGTAGCGTAAAGGTGCAACTCCGCCGCTGGTACGTAGGCTCTCACCCGTGTCGCGCCACCGTCGGCGGATTCCGTTCCCAAGATCTGCCCGCGCCTTGCCGAGAGGTCGCCCATGACATCGCCGAGGTACTCGTCAGGCGTCGTGACCTCCAGATAGTCGATCGGCTCTAGAAGCACTGGCTTGCATTTGGGTGCTACGTTCCTGAAGGCGAGGATCCCGGCCAGCTTGAACGAAAGCTCGTTGGAATCGACGCTGTGATAGGAGCCGTCGTACAACTCCACTTCGAAATCCACTAACGGATAGCCTGCCAGGACGCCCCGCAGCGCCGCCTCCTGAATCCCCTTGTCCACCGCGGGGATGAATTTCGAAGGGATGACCCCGCCGACGATCTGGTCCACGAAACGGTAGCCAGCCCCGCGAGGGAGTGGCTTCATCCTGATCCAGCAGTCGCCGAACTGACCCCTACCTCCCGTCTGCTTTTTGTGCCGTCCCTGCCCCTCGCCCTTCCCGGTAATGGTTTCACGGTATGCGATCTTGGGACGAGAGAGTTCTGCCGAAACCCCGTACTTGCGTTTCAGTCGAGCCAGCGACACTTCCAGGTGCCGTTCGCCCATGCCGGCGATGATGGTCTGATGCGTCTCGTTGTCGTAGTGAGTCTGGAAAGTCGGATCCTCGTCGTGCAGGCGGTGCAGACCGAACTGGAGCTTTTCCTCGTCGTGGCGAGAAGTGGCCTGAACGGCGAACTGTACGATCGGCTCCGGGAAGGCAATAGGAGGAAGCCGCACCGGATGCTCCTTGGTGGATAGCGTATCGTTCGTATGAGTGTTCCGCAGCTTTGCTACGCACCCGATATCCCCAGCATGCAGTAGCGGCACCTCGATGCGCTCCTTGCCTTGTGGAACGCACAGGTGATTCATCTTTTCCACCACATCCCGAGTCGCATTGTAGACCTCCTGGCCGTTGGACACCGTCCCCGAGAAGATCCGGAAGTAAGAAACGTCGCCCACGTGCGGTTCCGAATGAGTCTTGAACACCTGTGCCACGAAAGGCGCCGAATCCACAGCGTGTATCTCCACTGTACGGTCTCCCTCGGCACCGTGGAAAGCGTGCAGCTCTTCCATCTCGTACGCAGAAGGCATGAGCTGCACGATTTCGGTAAGCAGTGCACCGATTCCGATCATGTGCTCGGCGGACACGCAGAAGAGCGGTGCTAGGTCGCCCCGCTTCATGGCTTCTTTCATCCCGTGGATCGCCTCGTCGCGCCCTATCTCGGCACCATCGAGGTAGCGCTCCAGCATGACATCGTCCGTAGCCGATATGGCTTCGATCAATTCCTGGTAGTAGCGCTCGAAGGTGGCTCGCTCCTCGGCCGGGATGTCCACTTCCTGGTACTCGCCGCTCTTAGCCCCGAGCTTGTAGACGTAGGCTTTTCTCGTGAACAGGTTGATCACGCCCCTGAAACCGGGCCCGCTACCCAGGGGGATTTCCACCGGAACGACATTGCTCGTAAGCTTTTCCTTGATCTGTCGATAGGTGCGCTCGAAGTCGGCATGCTCCTTGTCCATCATGCTGACCACGAACAGCACCGGGTCGCGGGCGGCCCTGGCGGCGGCGAACATTTTCTCCGTGCCGACCTCGACACCGGCAGTGGCCGAGACCACGCAGAGCGCTCCGTCTGCCGCTGCCAATCCAGCCAATGCATCCCCTTGGAAGTCCAGGTATCCGGGTGTGTCGATCAGGTTTACCTTGGCTCCTTCCCACTCGGCGAATGCGCAGGCGACACTGATCGAGTATCCGCGCTCGACCTCCTCAGGTGTGTAGTCCGTAAGGGTGGTGCCGTCCTTTATGGAGCCATGTCGTTTACTCGAGCCGGACACGAAAGCGAGGGCATCGACCAAGGAGGTCTTGCCGCTCGCTCCGTGTCCGACCACCGCCACGTTGCGAATCTGGTCAGCTGTGTATTCCCGCATGGGGTTCCTCGGTCAAAAAAGAATCCGTCCAAAGCTTCTGCGTAGAGCGTGTTCAGCGGGCGCCAGTCAGTCAAGGGCTAATCGCAGGGAAAAAGCAAGGGCCGCAGCTGATGCCGCGGCCCGGATTACACTGACGAGACAGTTCGATCGGATTCACTCTCCTTCGTTGTCGAAAGAAATACCGTTGGTGTTTCGATACGCTTCCAGCAGTCCCTCGAGTCTCTGTGTCGCACTTGTAGACAGGGCCCAGGGTTCGAGCGAAAAGCTGATAGCGCGGCGCGACCCCTCTGGCCAGTCGGGCATGGATAGACCTGCCACGAGTTTACGGATCGCCGAACCGCACTCTTCCATCAGACTCGCTGCTGTGCGCCGGATGGTGTCGAACGGAATGATCAGGTCGCGACTCACGAGTTCGCCCGTGTCGTGATCCCGCCAGGCAGCGTCACCTACCGCGCCCTTTCCTGGCCATATCCCGACGTGTGTGACCGCGTCCGGGTGCTCGCCGGGCTCACGACGTGACTCGAGCGCGGCGGCCAGTGCCAGCGCCAGGCTGTCCGCGGTGGCTTCCCCATAGAGGGTCACTACCTCGCGGGGCCTTCCTTGTGGCACCAGAGATGCCGGGAGCGAGTTCACGCGCGCGAGTACGGGCGAGTCGCCTGGTGCCTCCTCGAGCATCACGAGGACATCCATGGCTACGTCCCTCCTCTTGCTATCGTGTGCCGCGGTCCGACCGGCGCCCTCGTGCGCGCGGCGGAAACCACAGCTCTACCGCCGAGTACTCTCACTGCCAAAGACCCCGACGTATTCCGAAAAGCCACAGCCGCCTCAGGCGAGTAGTCGACGCCGTTGCTCTGCCAGAGGTAACGACGGTTTCTTTTCGGATCTGCCGTTCTGTTAGCTACGTTCAGCAAGGCGCGTACCAGCTAGCAGCGCCACTCCCAAAACCAGCAAGTACAGGCTCTGGCGCGGCGTGCCCAGCCACTGCGCGGAACCGGCTCCGGCTGCCAGAGGTAGGAAGTGGAGCTGAATGAGCGCGGCAAGGACACACACGGAGAGTGTCACCCCGACCACACCGGCCAACCTCCGAGGAGCGAGGGCTCCCAACAGCAGGCGGTACACTGTGGCCCAGAGCAGCATTGTTACGAAGTGCCCTACTGCTCCAGCAGCGGCGGCCGCAGAAGGGGATGGAAGCGCCCCTGTTAGAACGCGCACGACCTCTCGGCCGTACACCTGGAAGAAGAACCAGGGCGAGCCGAACCGCGTCCCGAATCCTGCCAGGACTCCGGCCGTGGCAGCTGCCGCGAGTAGTCCGGAGCGCAACAATGCAGGTGACGACGAGCCAGGCACGCTCGAAAACAATGCAGCCGACCTTAACCTCTCAAGCCCCGTAGCTGTCCCACTACTCGCAACGCAATCGGAGAGACTCGATGGAAAGTGCAACACTGGCCCCCGAGGCCGTGCCAACCGCTAGCGTTCTAGTAATCGAGGACGCGCCAGAGGTGCAGCGTGTCGTAGGCCGTGCTCTGGAGGACGCAGGATATCGCGTATTCGCTGCTGGGGACGGCGATAGCGGCCTCAGGGTGTTGCTCGACAACCATCCCGACCTTGTCATCCTCGACATCGGGCTCCCAGGACGCGACGGTTTCGAGGTGATCAAGGATCTACGCGCGCGGGGTATCACGACCCCTGTCTTGATGCTCACCGGGCGCGGGGGGATCGCGGACCGGGTGGAAGGTCTCGATGCAGGCGCCGACGATTACATCGCCAAACCGTTCGACTACGACGAGCTACTGGCCAGGGTCAGGGCACTGCTGCGCCGCGCGCAACTGAGGGCGGCCCAGCACGTCATCCGAGTGGGGGACCTCACGATAGATCCACTTACTCGGAAAGTCGAACGAGGTGGCCGGGAGATCGTTCTCACGCAACGGGAGTACGCTTTGCTGGAGTTTCTTGCGCGCAATGCTGGCCGGCCGCTCACTCGCGAGCAGATATCGCAGCACGTGTGGAAGCAACCATTCGATCCGACCACCAACATAGTGGATGTCTACATCAATTACCTGCGCCGCAAGGTCGACGGCGACGGTGGGGCAAGGCTGGTCCGGACCGTGCGGGGGGTGGGGTACATGCTCTTGGCCGAGTCCATCGCGCAGCACTAGGGGAGAAGGGGGCGCAGCGTGTCTTAGCAGGTTGGTAGCGCCCAGAGGCAAACGGATCCATAGGAGGGACACGCGTGTCGGTTCCACGGACCTACTTTCCCACAGGTGGCCTGGTTTGCGCCATTGCACTCGGGAGCGCCTTGGCAGTCGGAACGTCGGCAGGCGCAGACCGTCGCGAACTCAGCGATAGCGAGCAAGCAATCCACGTACTTAACCGTCTGGCCTTTGGTCCGCGTCCCGGCGACGTCGAGCGGGTACTCGCCGAGGGTGTCGACAAATGGATCGCGCGACAGCTGCAACCCGAAAGAATACCTGATCAGTGGAGCGAGCGGCTGGAGCGGGCCTTTCCACTCGCGTTCAAAAATGCGGCAGAACTGTTGCGGGATTATCCGCCTCCGGGCATTCAGCTCCAGGCGCGGCGAGTCATGGGGGACTCGACCATGTCGTCCCAGGACAGCGCGATGCTGGCCGAGTCTGCTCGGCGGGGACGCGAATTCGTGCAGCAGTTGCAGGCAATCAAGGTTGCTAGAGCCGTAGCTAGCGAGCGGCAACTCTTGGAGGTCATGGTCGACTTCTGGGAGAACCATTTCAACGTCTTCATCGGGAAGAATCAGGTGCGTTACTACCTGCCCGATTACACGCGCGATGTCATCAGACCTCACGCCCTGGGAAAGTTCCGAGAGCTGCTGGGCGCAGTGGCAAAGAGTCCGGCTATGCTCGTGTACCTGGATAACGCTCAGAGCGTGGCTGATTCGGGGCAGCCGAC
This sequence comes from Gemmatimonadaceae bacterium, assembly GCA_035559375.1. GTDB lineage: Bacteria > Gemmatimonadota > Gemmatimonadetes > Gemmatimonadales > Gemmatimonadaceae > DATMBI01. The sequence goes on from DATMBI010000299.1 coordinate 16,099, forward strand.
ACTGGGACGGGGAGGGCGGCCGGGTGGAGGCCGTGTCGGTGGAGCTGCTGTTCGTAGGCGGTTGGCTCGGCTGGACCCGGCGCAGCGTGCAGCGCTGGAGCAGCTGCAGCAGCGCCGTCCGCGCGGGCTCAACGAGAACTACGCCCGTGAATTGATGGAGCTGCACACGCTCGGCGTAGATGGTGGCTATACGCAGCGCGACGTGGTCGAGGTAGCGCGGGCACTTACTGGGTGGGGGATAGCGCCTCCGCGTTCCGGTCGCGTGGAGTTCGCCTTCCGGCCCGAGCTTCATGACGCAGGCGAAAAGGTAGTGCTAGGACACCGGCTTCCCGCCGGCCGCGGGATCGAAGACGGGGAGCAGGTGCTGGACATCCTGAGTAAGCACCCTTCGACAGCTCGTTTCATAGCGCGCAAGCTAGCGGTGCGTTTCGTGAGCGACTCGCCGCCAGCAGAGTTGGTGGAGCGTGCTGCAACTGTATTCACCAGAACCGGCGGCGACATTCGCGAGGTCGTGCGCACGATCGTCACGTCGCCGGAGTTCTTTTCTCGCAGTGCCTTCCGTGCCAAGGTGAAGAGTCCGTTCGAATTCGTGGTCAGTGCAGTGCGCGCGCTGGGCGGCGTGCCTGATACCAGCGCGCTCACTGCCAACCTGGTGGCTCGGTTGGGGCAACCGCTTTACGGCCACCAGGCGCCTAACGGTTGGCCTGAAACCGGCGCCGCCTGGATGAACACTGGCGCGATACTCAATCGGATCAACTTCGGGCTGTTGGTGGCGACAGGACGATTCCCAGGGGTGAGTTTCTCCTCTCTCGCCTGGTTCGATTCGCTGCGTACAGCTCCGCGGCAGGTACAGGTGGACAGAGTGGTGGCGACCGTACTGCAGGGTGCAGCATCGCCAGAAACCCGCGACATTCTGGTTTCAGGCCGCAACCCGCTGTTGGGAGCGAGCCCTGACTCGGGACGGCGCGCGCTGTTGGCTGGGATAACGAGCGATTCTGCTGGCCGTATGCCCGCAGCAGGTCGCGTAGCAGCGGGTTCCGCGGGACGAGCTGGTGGGCGGGGGTTCGCTATGCTGGCACGCGCCCCGGCACCCGAGGGGCTGGGACAGGTGATCGGCCTAGCGATCGGCAGTCCGGAGTTCCAGCGGCGCTAGGCGATACAGGAGCGAATTCAGAAGAGGTACGGCGTATGCAACGGCGAGTGTTCGTGCGTAACGGCGCACTGGCGCTGGTTACCCTAGGGCTGAGCCCCTCGTTTCTGCGGCGAGCTGCCTACGCTGCAGCGTTAGGCGGAGGGCGCAAGGGTAGAGTGCTCATCTGCCTCTTCCAGAGAGGGGCAGCCGATGGTCTCAACATGGTCGTGCCGTTCGGCGAGTCGGCGTACTACGCAGCTCGCCCCACTATTGCGGTGCCTCCTCCCACGCACGGCACCGAGGATGCAGCGTTGGATCTGGACGGCTTCTTCGGCCTGCACCCGGCTTTGCGTCCGCTGGAACGGCTCTATCGCGACGGCCTATTGGCTCCTATCCACGCGGTCGGAAGTCCGAGCGCGACCCGGTCGCATTTCGATGCGCAGGACTACATGGAGTCTGGCACCCCGGATCGCAAGTCCACGCCGGACGGTTGGCTCAATCGCTACTTGGCCGTCAAGGGGACCTGCGAAGAATGTCGAACTCGTCCCGCATCGCCGTTCAGGGCAGTGGCGATGACTCCGCAGACACCGCGCATTCTCGAAGGGCCTGAACCCGTGATCGCAATGAACTCGCTGGGCGAGTTCGCTGTGCGCAGTGGGGACACCACTGTAGAGCGGCTAGAGGCGTTGTACCGTGGGGGCGACGCTGACCTCGTTCACGCCGCGGGCCGCGAGATGTTCGAGGCAGTAAAGCTTCTTCGCGCAGCCAACCCCCAGCGCTATCTGCCGGAGAACGGTGCCCAGTACCCACGCTCGCCGTTCGGTCAGCGTCTCATGGAAATAGCTCAGTTGATCAAGGCCGACGTGGGGCTGGAGTTGGCGTTCGCAGACGTGGGCGGATGGGACACTCACGTGAACCAGGGAGGAGCCACAGGCCAGTTGGCGCAGCGACTCAGGGATTTCGGCCAGGCGATAGCCGCCCTGGTAACGGATTTAGGCGACCGAATGGAAGATGTCGTGATCGTTACTATGTCCGAGTTCGGACGCATGGTACGCCAGAACGGAAACGGCGGAACCGATCACGGCCATGCCGGTGCGATGTTCGTGATCGGTGGCAGGGTGCGAGGAGGCCAGGTGTACGGGAAGTGGCCCGGACTGGAGCGCGAACAGCTTTTCGAGGGCCGCGACCTGGCGCTGACCACGGACTTCCGTAGCGTCTGCACCGAGGTTCTTGCCAAGCACATGGAAGCGCAAGAGCTGGGCACTATCTTCCCGGGATTCGAGGCTCGACGGCTGGACTGGCTAGGTTTGATCTAGCGGAAGTCGCAGAGGAGTGGCGACCGTAACGCCGGGTCGAGGTTACCACCGGCGAGGACCGTGGCGGTACGCCTGAGGCGTAGGTGCGGGTGCTCCAGTAGTGCTGCGACCCCAGCCGCTCCGGCTGGCTCCGCCACCAGGTTCGTCGTGCGAAAGACAATTCGCACCGCTTCTAGCAGGGCCTCCTCCGACACTAGCACGACGTCGTCCGCGACCGCGCGCACATCCTCGAGTGCCTGGGCGATCGGCACCCGCACAGCGATGCCGTCGGCCACAGTCACGGCACTATCCGTTTCCACTGGATGACCCTGCGACCAGGAAAGCGCCATCGCGGGCGCTGCTGCCGCACAGACGCCGATGAGGCGAGTTCTCGGCCGGGTATATCGAATCCATGTTCCGACCCCGGCCAGGAGCGCGCCGTTGCCTAACGGCAGCAGTACGGCATCCAGCTCCTCCGAGTGGCTATCCAGTTCCACTCCGATCGTCGCCGCACCCTCTGTCACGGCCGGCTCCAGCCCATCCTCCACGAAACGGGTGCCGGTTTCCGCTGCGAACTGCCGCGCCGCACTCTTGGCTGCGTCGAAATCCTCTCCCTCCAGGACAACGGTGGCGCCCAGGTCGCGCATTCGTGCGACCTTGAGCGAATTGGCCGTCTTCGCAGCGAAGATCGTGCAAGCGATCCCGCGCCGCCGCGCCGCCCAGGCTACACCTTGGCCGAAGTTGCCAGCTGATGCCGCCACGACTCGGCTGGGTCTAGGGTGCAGTGTGTCCAACAAGTACTCGGCACCACGGCCCTTGAAGGAGCCGATCGGGTTGACGCTTTCTACTTTGAGGACCAGTTGTGTCCCCAGAGCTTCTGAGAGAGCGCTGCACTCGAATTGAGGCGTGTCGCGGAAGACTCTGTCGATTCGGCGCGCCGCCTCTCTTATGTGCTGCAGCGAGATCCGCTGCATCATCCCTCACGGGCCCTTTCTAGTTCGTCCCATCGCGCTACCGCACGCCGTAGGTGCGGGATAGTGATCGAGCCGCCAACCACCAGCCCCACAGCGAGTACTTCGAAGAGTTCGGCGCGAGTGACCCCCTCTTCTGCGCAGCGAACCAAATGGTACGTCACGCAATCGTCGCAACGCAGCACCAGCGACGCAACCAGCCCCAGCATTTCTTTTGTCTTCGAATCGAGGGCGCCCTTTTCGTACGTGCGGCTGTCTAGTGCGAAAAAGCGATTGATGACCAGGTTTTGCTGGGCGAGAATTTCCTGGTTCATCCGCTCGCGGAAGCGGCGGAACTCTTCGAGGGTAGGGTGTTCGTGTCGGTCGCTCACAGTTGCCAGCTCCTCAGAGCATCTAGTGCAGCACTTACGGCTGCGCGTTGTTCGCCCGTGGTGCAGCGCACCAACAGTTCCTCGTACTTGCCGATAGCGAAAGCCAGCATTTCTCTGTCGCGCTCCGCACCTGCGAGTGACGCGGCGTTGTCGGCTAGAGCGGCCAGCGCTAGGTCGTCCGCCGGGAATCGCTTGGTGACCTGCTCCCATCTCGCTATGCGCGAACGCAGATCCGCTTCAGACAGCGCCCAGAGGTGCCACGCCCCGCGATTGGAGGGATCCCGTGCGATAGCCTCGCTGGCGAGCTTGGCAACAGCGTCGGGCCCTCGGCCGCTCAACCAGTAGGCGTTCCCTAGCCTTACCAGTGCGCTGGCGTTTTCCGGTTCGCGTGTCAACACGAGTTCGTAGAGGACGATGGATACCTCTACCTCGTCGCGATAGTGCTCTGCAAGCTGCGTGATTTCGGTAACGGACCAACCCTCGAGCAATGCATGCAAACTGGCACGCAGCGCGGCGGCATCTCGGTCCTGCCGGTACCGCTCGACTACCGCGGCAGCGGCGATTTCCCGCTCAGTTCTGTCCATGGCACCAAGCTAATAGTCGGATCACGGCAGCGGTTACGGTCGGTGACGGACCGAAGGCCCCAGGCGTCTAGCCTCTGGGCCACAGGGAGTCCCAGTGGCTCGAGGTCCTGGCCGCTGCTGCTTGCGCGAGGCGGACAAACGTGCGATACTGAACGCAGTTCCTGGCGGTCGTCCGACTCGCCAGCAGCGGTTTTTCGTGGCGCTAGCGTTCGGTGTGGCTATAGCAGCGCCAGGCGGTTACCGAGCTCGCCGTTGTCGCGTGTGGTAACCGCGTTCCGGAGTGAAGAGGCCGCGCAGGAATCCGCTCGGTCGTTCCCAACTAGGCAGGATTCGCCTGAGAAAGCCGACTACGTTCACCCGTTGCCGCTCAGTGCCAGTCCGTGTGGCCGGCAGTGGTTGACGCACGCCTTGTCGTTCGGTCGCGGGATCAGTGCCCGCGGCGCGGAGAATCGAAGACCTTTTTTCGCAGTTAGCAGAACTATTTCACAGCACAGCACATCATGAACGAACGCAGACGCCCGGGCCGTCGTGGCCGCCGGCCATACGGGAATCGCGCCCGCGATGCCGCCTCGGAAGCCAGCCCGTATCGTGAGGGACCAGCCGAACTCGCAATGGAGGAAGGCGAAGTGGAAGATCGCGAGCATACGAACTCCGGCGAGCTGGAGAACAGCTCAGGCGCGGATGTGGAGGCTACTCCCCCGCGGGAGGCAGTAGAGTCGCAGGAAGCTCCACCCGGCAGCTACAGCGAAGGCACTGACAGCTCGGCTGCCACCGAGGCTCGTCCTGAAGGACCGCGGCCCGAGGTGGCGGCGCGGCGGGACGGCGAGCCGCATCAGCACCCGAGAAACGGCCGGCGTCACCGGCGCCACCGTG
>DATMBI010000300.1:0-2472 GCA_035559375.1 Gemmatimonadaceae bacterium
CGAACGCGGCATCAGGGCCGATGCCGTGGTTCGTGAGCTGGCTTCCCTGGTGGGTGGGCGAGGTGGTGGCAAACCGCACATGGCGCAGGCTGGCATCCCCGATCCAGCCCGAGTGGAGGTCGCGCTGTCGCAGCTGGAGACGATAGTGCGGAACCTTTTGGCCAAGGCTCCGTGACGGTCACGCTGGCCGAGTGGCTTTCCAGGCGCGTACCGGCTGCGCCGCTGCCGTTGGCTCTGCGCTTGGTTCAGTTGGTGGAGGGGTTCGCGGGCTCGGACCCGGCGCGCGAGTGTGTGGAGGCTGCCGTGGACGCACTGCGGCGCGCGCTCGACGGAACGCCACTGCCCCGCGAGCGGGTGCTAGACCTGCTAGCCGTCGACGCGCTTGTAACCTATGCGTTCGAGGCTGCTAGCCCAGAACGGCTGCGCGAAGCAGCCATTTTCGCGCTGCGGCAGGTGTCGGGAGTAGCGCAGAAGCTAGCGGCGGGGAGCCACGGGTGATCGACATCCATACCCACTTGTTGCACGCCTTCGACGACGGATCGCCTTCGGCGGAGCACTCCTGGCAAGTCTTGACTCGAATGGTGAATGAGGGAGTTCGGGTAGTGGTATGCACCCCGCATCTAAGGGCGTCATCGGCCGCACAGGCCCCGCTGGAAGTTCGGGCAGACCGACTCGATGCGTTGAGAGCTGGTGCTCCTGCTGGCCTCGAAATACTCCCAGGTTGGGAGATCATGTTGGACGTAGCGGGCGCCGACCTGACTCCGGATTGGCTAGGCTTAGGAGGGTCGGCCGCGCGACTTGTGGAGTTTCCCCGCACAGGAGTTCCTGGAGGTGCGGCGCAGGAATTGTTGCGACTGGCCCGGGCGGGCTTGGTGCCTGTGGTGGCGCATCCGGAACGATATCGCAACTGCACACTCGACGAGGTCGCCTATTGGAAGGAGTTGGGAGCTGTGGTGCAGGTAGATGCGATAGCACTCTTGGCCGGGGGGCCGCACGGTGAGCTGGCGCTCGAGCTGTTGGGCAGCGGACTCGTCGATATCGTTGCTAGCGATAACCACGGCGATCGCCGATCACTGGGGGCCGCCCGCGTGTGGCTGGAGGAGGCGGGAGCTGCGGAGCAGGCAGTGCTTCTCACCGAGGAAAATCCGGGCCGCCTACTAGCAGGCGAGAGGCTACTGGCTGTGGCCCCCTTGCGGAGAGAGCGCCCGCTGTGGCGGCGGTTGCTCGACGCTCTGGTCGCAGGACGGACCCGTGGACGGCAACGAGGAGGGAGCTAGTCGTGAACGGTCCTCGCGGTGAAGAAACGGACAGTGTAGTCACTCGTTTGAGGGAGCTAGCTAGCGTCGCCGAGCGGAGCGCCAACGTGCTGGCGACGGACATCGCACTTGCCGTGGCACTTGTCCGGGAGACGTTGCAAGCGGGGGGGAGGCTCTATTTCTGCGGGAACGGCGGGAGCGCTGCCGATGCCCAGCATGTGGCAACGGAATACGTGGTCCGCTACGCGCGTAACCGCCGCGCCCTCCCTGCGGTGGCGCTTACTACCGACACATCCCTACTTACCGCGGCTGGCAACGACCTGGGCTTCGAAGAGGTTTTTGCCCGGCAGGTGGAAGCGCTAGTGACGCCGCGCGACCTACTCGTGATTCACTCCACGAGCGGCAATTCGCCTAACGTCGTACGAGCCGCCCGTGCGGCACGGAGTGCCGGCGCTAAGGTACTCGCGTTGTTAGCGAGGGATGGGGGGGAGGTCCGGTCGTTGGCCGACCTGGCCATCGTGGTGCCGACTGACCGGACCGACCGCGCGCAGGAGCTGCACATTTGTATCGAGCACATCATTTGCGAACTTGTCGAACAGGAGTGGGGCGAGGATGTTCGAGCTTTCGGGTAAGCTGGGCCTGGTCACCGGCGGTTCGCGGGGTATAGGAGCGGCGACGGCGTTGCTACTTGCGCGCGCTGGCGCCGATGTCGCGATCACGTTCCGCAGCCGGGCTAGCGACGCGGAGCGTGTCGCTGCCGAAATCCGTCAGCTCGGTAGGGCTGCCGCCGTGTACCAAGTCGAATTATCGGATTCGGTCGCTGTGGATAGGATGTACGAGCGCATTTCAGCGGAGTGGGGGCGCCTGGATCTGTTCGTCGGCAACGCTGGCATTTGGCCGGTGGAGGAGGTGCCGGTGCGGGACATGCCCGACCAGCGGTGGCGCCGGACGATCGCTGAAGATTTGGATTCCATTTTTTATAGCACGAGGGGGGCACTGCGACTCATGGGTAGAGGTGGGCGTGTGGTGCTGGTGTCGAGCACTGCTGGCCAGCGGGGCGAGGCGCTGCACGCCGACTACGCAGCAGCCAAGGGAGCGGTGATTTCGTTCGTGAAGTCGCTGGCGGTGGAGGTAGCACGTGCCGGTATTACCGTGAACTGCGTTGCGCCGGGATGGGTCGATACCGAAATGTGTGCCGAAGTTTTCGCCGGCGGTG
>DATMBI010000301.1:0-5263 GCA_035559375.1 Gemmatimonadaceae bacterium
GGCCCTGTCGGAGATGCTCAGCACCGCGTCCAGCCGCCTGCCGTATAGCGCGGACCGGCTCGGATCGCTGACGCCCTCCAAGCATTTCGCGATAAGCACGCCCGACTGCTTCCTGCGGCACGATCCGCCAGTTGGGCTGAAAGTAGTCCCCCGGTTCTATAGCTCCCCGGCTCGCTACTTCGGCAACCAGCAGCTCTCGGAGGCCCTCCTGGCGGTCGTAAACCACCGGCGCCGAGCGCAGCATGTCGAAGCCGCCTGCACCGCTCTGGCGATAGCTGTTGAGAGCCAGCGTGAAGGTGTCGCTGTCGGCCACCTGCCGTCCACGATAGTCGAGCCTAACGACACGCGCACCTGGCGGCTGTGTCAAGTCGAGGACGTAATCGACGCCAGCCACGATGTCGAAGTTGTAGCCCGGAATCGCGGGCTCCACCAGCGGAGAGAGGCTGTCGGCAGGATCGAAGGTGCGGAAGTAGCGAGCGCTGTGTTCCAGGTACTCCCGCAGTTGGCGGCCCGTGATTCGCACCCCTTTCAGGGTATTCTCGTAAGGGTAGAGCCGGGCAAGGTGAGCCACCGTAACGGGCCCGCTGTCCAGCTTCGCCGCGAGGTCGAACGCCGCCGTCGAGGCGAGCTGGGCCCCAGCGGCACGCCGTTGTACTTCGAGAATGAAATCCACGATCGGCATGTCCGCCACGCGAGCCGAATCGGCTCGCCATATCGACGAAGTGCGACCGATCACCGTTCTAGCATAGGCAAGCGCCGCCCTATGGCCGCGGTCGGCCGCCGCTACTACGGAAGGATGCTCGGGCCAGCTGGCGGCTCGCACTAGCACACTGCGGCGCGACACCACTCGCCATGGCTGGCCGCCGATGCGCTGCAGAGTCAGCGTGGTAACTGTCGCGCCGCCAGCCCAGTAAGGTGGCTGCACCACCATGGTTCGGCCTACCTGGCGACCGGCCAGCTCGCGGTGCGTATGGCCGAACACGACTAGATCCAGGCCTGGCACCTCGCGCGCGACCGTTCCAGCTACGTTTTCGGCGCTAGCCGATCCGGGGTCGTAGCTCGTTGGCTCGTCGAGGCCCGAGTGAAGGACCGCGATCGTTACGTCCGCGCCGGCTCTCCTAGCCTCCGTTACCGCCCGGCGCACCGCCGGCACGATCGGTCCGATCGTCAGGCGTCCCTGGAGCAGATGGCGGTTCCAGACCGCAGCGCCTGGCTGCGTAGCGCCCACGATCGCTATGCGGAGGCCACCCCGTTCCACGATACGATACGCCGGGAAGGGGTGCGTACCGTTAGGCCGCTGCGCGTTGGCAGCTAGAAGCGGGAAGCGGGCCTCTCTGGCAACGCGTTCCAGCATCGGCAGCCCGAAGTCGAACTCGTGGTTGCCCACTGCGGCCGCGTCGTAGCCCATGGCGTTCATGGCGGCCACGGTGGGATGAGGTCTCAGCAGTGAATCTTGCGCTGCAGCCAGCGAGAAGGCGTTCCCTTGCAAGAAGTCCCCAGCATCCACGAGCACCACTCGACCGGAGTAGCTCTTGCGCAGCGAATCCACGATACTGGCCACTCGCGTCAAGCCGCGGGCCGAATCTTCCCGATCGTCGTAGTAGTCCCACGCCCGAACTCGACCGTGAATGTCAGTGGTGGCGACTATCGCCAACTCCAGTCGCTGCGTACCAAGTTCGCCGCGACCCTGCGGCTGCACTCCGAGTGGTAACAGAGCCAACGAGAGAGCTGTAAGGGCGTTTCTGCGGAACCTAGGCGCCATGGACTCAAGCTAGCCGAGCCTGGGCGCTCGCGGGAGCGTACGGCTATCGAGGTGGCGTTCCTTCGAGGATGGGGCACCCGAGGTTGACCGCCGCGGCGCGGGAATCGAGTTTGCAAGGACGACCAGGTACACCCGTGCTCCCGGTCGTTGCCGAGAGGTGTATTTGCCGATACAGGATCGTGACACCGTGTCCGCTTCACCGGAGGTCGTCGTAGCGCCATCATCCCATGGCGCCCCACGGGCCGATAGGCCAACCCGGCCTTTCATCGTCGGGATCGCCGGTGGCACTGGCTCGGGGAAGTCGACCGTGGCGCGCAAGGTCGCTGACGCGCTTGCGCGAGCCTCGGTAGCCTTTATCGACATGGACTCCTACTATCGCAACTTCGCGCACTTGCCATTGGAAGAGCGGCGCCGTGTCAATTGGGATCACCCCGACAGCTTCGACCTAGACCTCTTCGTTTCCCACCTCGAGCAGTTGAGTCGCGGCGAACCGGTGGATAAGCCTGTTTACGACTTCGTTACACATACGAGGTCAGCACGCACCGAGCAGGTAGCGCCTTCCGATGTGGTCGTCGTGGACGGGATACTCCTTCTGGTGGACGAGCGAGTGAGGAGACTGCTCGATGTCAGGGTATACGTGGACGCCGATGCCGACGTGCGGTTGGTGCGCCGAATCCAGCGCGACATGCAGGAGCGTGGTCGCCCGTTGGAGGAGATTCTCGAGCAGTACGTGACCACGGTGCGGCCCATGCACCTGCAGTTCGTAGAACCGAGCAAGCGCTACGCCGACGTCATCGTTCCGCGTGGTGGTCACAACGCGGTGGCCATAGAGATGATCGTGGCCAAGATCCAGAGGCGCCTGGACAGCCGACGCGCATGAGGCAGACCTCGCCGGAACGCGTTCTCGTCGTGGACGACGAGCCCGACATAGTCGCACTGGTAGCATACCATCTAGCCAAGGCTGGCTACCGTGTTTCCACGGCGGCGAGTGGAGCCGACGCGCTGCGCCAAGCGTTGCAGGAGCCACCGGCGCTGATAGTGTTGGACCTGATGCTACCGGGGATGTCGGGATACGATGTGCTGAAGGAGCTGCGTTCCGAGGAAAGCACCCGCCACGTGGCAGTATTGATGCTGACCGCCCGGAAGGAAGAAGCCGACCGGATCGAGGGTCTTTCGCTCGGAGCCGACGACTACCTCACGAAGCCTTTTTCGCCTCAGGAACTGGTCTTGCGTGTGCGCAACATACTGAGGAGAGTGGCACAGTCAGTAGAGGGGCCGAGCGACCTGCTGAGGGTCGGGCCGATCACGATCGATCGGGGAGCGCATCGCGTGCAAGTAGATGGTCGCGAGGTAGAGCTTACTCCTACGGAGTACAGGTTGCTGCTGACGCTGGCGGAGCGGCGAGGTAGAGTGCAGGGTCGCCGCCATCTGCTGGAGACAGTTTGGGAGGCTGCGCCTGATATTCAAACGCGCACGGTGGACATGCACATTCAGCGCTTGAGGGCCAAGTTAGGCGCAGCGGGTCATCTTATCGAGACGGTACGAGGGTTCGGTTACCGTCTGAGAGCCGTGCAGACGCGCAACGCGTGAGCCTTCAGGGTCGCATCGCCTTCGCGGGGCTGTTGCTCCTTTCGCTACTTGCCGTGGAGGCGGCTGCCGGATGGTGGTGGCTGGCGTACGGCACGGCGCTAGTGGCGTTGCTGGCGGCGGTATTGGCCGCCGGCTCGCTGAGTCGCGAGCTGCGTGCTTTTCGCGAGTGGGCCCGCGCGGTGAAGGCGGGCAACCTACGTCGCCGCCCCGCACTGGCGGGCACTCCGGAGCTCGTGGACGCTGCACAGGCGCTCCGCTCGCTACTCGACTCGCTCGCGGCTCGCCTGGAAGCCTTGGAGAACGAAGCGGCGCGCCTCAGAGCGCTAACGGAGTCGTTGGGCGAGGGGACCGTGGTAGTGGACAATCGCAGTACGGTCGTGCACGCCAACGACCGAGCGCGAGCGTTGCTGGGCTTGCCTAACGACGCGCCCTTCGCAAGCGATCACCTCCCTCGCGATCGGCGTTTCCGGGAAGCCATGAGCTCCGCGCTCGCAGGCCAGTCTGCGGAGGCCGTGGAAGTGACCATAGGCGAGCGGATCCTCGCAATGACCGCACGTCCGCTCCCTGGTGGCGCAGCGGCGATAGCTCTCTACGACGTAACGCCGCTCCGTCGGCTGGAGGCAGTGCGGCGCGACTTCGTGGCCAACGTATCCCACGAACTCAAGACGCCACTGACGGTTATAAAAGGTTTCGCCGAAACGCTGGCCCACGAGGAGCTTCCTGACGAGCAGCGAACTCGCTTCGCTAAGGCGATCCTGGTCAACGCCGAGAGGATGCAGCGCGTTATCGAGGACCTCCTCGACCTTTCCAGGATCGAATCGGGCGGATGGCGGCCTGTTCCACGCTGGCTCCCGCTTGCACCGCTCCTGGAAGAAATAGCCGCTGGCCGCGAGAAGGAAGCGTTGGCGCGCGGCCTGGCACTGGTTGCAGAGTGCGTTCCGGCGGACCTGCTCGTTCGAGCCGACCCTACTGCGCTGCGCCAGATCCTGGTCAATCTCGTGGACAACGCCTTTCGCTACACTGTAGCGGGAGAGGTAGCGATCTTCGCCCGAGCACGCGATGGCGGCGTGTCGGTCGGTGTACACGACACTGGGATCGGTATCGAACCGGAGCACCTTCCTCGCATTTTCGAACGTTTCTATAGGACCGACGAGGCGCGCGCTCGCCACCAAGAGGGCACTGGGCTGGGGCTGGCCATAGTGAAGCACTTGGTCGAGGCACACGGTGGACACGTATCGGCGCGTAGCCAACTCGGCGTCGGGACTACCGTGGAGGCGTGGTTTCCGACAGCCCGCAGCGGCACGCCGCTCGCCGAGGAAGGCAACGAATACCAGGACAGTGCAGCGGAAAAGTAACGACGTCACGTGTACGAAACGTGACGTCGTCGTTGCAGTGCAGTAGCGGCTTCGCAATAGCAGCCGGACAGGCTTAGCACGATACGAAATATCGTCCGACTAGCTAACTCGTGTCGTTGGAGTTCTCGAATGCCGCTCCGCAACGTTTTGATCGGCTCCCTAGCCGTTGCCGCGCTCGTCGCGCCGCTGACCGTAGGTGGACAGATCCCCTCGTCTGGTGCTGAGTCGAGTCTAGGTCGGGTCGCTGGTAGGGTATTGGACGCAGTCACTGGTCAAGGGATCAGCGACGCGACCGTCGTAGTGGCCGGCTACGGCCTGCGCACCGTCTCGGGTTTGGATGGTCGTTATGTGCTGGCCGGGATACCTGCGGGGGTACATACCCTCGAGGTCCGCCGCATCGGGTACCGCCCCAAAACGGTCACTTCGCTCGATCTCACGCGGGCGCTTGCGGTACAGCTCGATGTAACCCTCGAACCCGCGACAGTACAGCTTGCCGCCACGGTCGTGACCGCGAGCGCCGAGCGTGGGAGCGTGGCCGAGTTGGTCGATCTTCAGC
>DATMBI010000302.1:0-4827 GCA_035559375.1 Gemmatimonadaceae bacterium
TCCAGTATCGAAGCGCCGGTCCCTGTCGCTCGGTCCCGCCTCGCCTCCAGCGACAACGTCGTACTTCGGGCACTCGGCGAGCGGAGCCCTTGGACTGCACCACCAGGTATGTCGGACGCGCTCAGAAAACGCGGTTCGGCGCCGCTACCGCTGTGCACCAGCGTGACCGGTATCGCCACACCCGACACGAAGGGGAGCAACTTATCCAGTCGCCAAGTCGTAGAGAACACAGCCTCGTCCCGATCCAGAAACGACGGGAGTTCCCCCAGTTGGCGGTACAACCCATCTCGACGCGTCGCCCTCACAGACACACTAGCCACATCGCCCAGGCTGAATGCGCCCTCGATCATCCCAGCCACTCCGCTCTGGCGGATGACGCTCGCCAGGCGGATGTCGTCCACCCAGAGTTCCAGCGTGTCATCAGGAAGCGGTGGATTGGGTCCGCGCAGGGAATCGACGCGCAGGATACCGACTGCTAGCTCTTGTACCGCAGCGAGATTCGGTGGAGTCACCGCGATGTCGTTAGTCATGACGATGTAACCAGAGTCGCAGGCTGCCAGACGCCTACCACCGGAACTGCCTCGCAACGAAACTGCCACCAAGATCGAATCGAGGCCGCGGCATCCCGCTAGCACCTCTCCAGCTAGGTACGCCTCTTCGAGCCGCGCGCGTAACGCTTGGAAGCGCCGGAGATCCACACGTACTTCCGGCTGCCAAGCCTGCTGGCCAGGCCCCTCGTTCACAGGAGTGCGATAGAGGTAGAAGTTGTCGGCGTCCCGACCGAGCTTGACGAAAAACTGCAGGTCCCCCAAGGGGCCCCATCCTCGTCCCCGGCCTCTAGCCCAGAGGCGCAGTTCCTGGTAACCCATGAACGACTTCGCCCCCTCGGGAAAGCGGAAAAACGATTCCGCGCGCCCGTAGCGCGGTAGTCCTCCAGCGAGGAGCCGTAACGAACGTTCGTTGATGGGAACCGCGCCCACGCCAAAAGGAGCGTTCTGGACATCTGGCTCATCCGTCACACCCGGCGGCGGCTCGTACACCAGTCCCCGCAGCGAATCGCGGTCCTGTGTACCTATCAACGTCGCTATCACATAGCCCTGCGGGATCGCTGCGTCGCCGTTCAGGCCTTCGAGCGGCCGGGGGGCACGTTTGGTCCAAGGTGCCCCAACCACGCGGAGGCGCGCCAGCGGCACCAGAGTGAACTGATCGTCCGCAGCGCCGGCCCCAGAAATGACAGTCACCCGAAACGCGCGCACTCTGCGCAACTGCGGTCCGCCGCCTATCGTGTCGTCGGGACTCGAAAACGACAGACGTACCTGGACCCAGCAGAGCGGTGCCGCAGGAGCCGTGCTGCGGTTGATGTCGTTGACGGTCACGCCACAGCGCCCTATTCGGCTGTAACTCCTGCTATCGCTCAGGTCCACAACGAAGCGACGAACCCGCTCCAGCTCCCGCTGACCGCTGGTGTAGTTGAGAATGCCGTCTTGGTCTATGTCCTCTTCGTCCAGCCGGCTGTTACCGATCGTGCAGTCGGCGCCGGCATCGCCCAGCGGCCTGAGCTTTCCCACCCCTAGGCGGCACGTCCGCACATTGTGACCTCGGATCGGAACGCCTTCGTCGATTATCTCCAATGTAGTGACCACGTCGCCCGGCAACCCTAGGTCGTTGGCCTCGGCACTGAACGCCCGCGAGAACGGGTCGCGTTCGCTGTCGAGGCGATCCAACCCCTCGAATCGCTTGCCGCTCCACGTCGAGTCGCCGTAGCTCACACGGAGCGATTCCGGCGCGAAGCGGATGGCATTCTCGGAAACGTCGCCCAGGTCGAACACCAGCACTGGATTTCGGGCGCGCCGGCCACTCGCCGTATCTACGAGCGTCCAGAATTCGAGCTGCTCGCCCCGGCTCAGGTCTACTCCACTCGGCGAGAGCACCGTGTGGATCGAGCGCCAGCGCCGTCCGGGAACCGTGCGGGCGACTTTCCAGCGATAGCGACCAGTGGCAGCATCGAAGATGCCGCCCACCTGAAGTGGATAAAGCGAAAGCCACAGAATCTGCTCGATGCCAGGAACGAAACCCGGTGGCAGAGCTACTAGCGGATCGATATCGCGGATCGAGAACGCTATCGGTCGGCCCGCTGCGTCTGCCCCGTAATTCTGGAAGGCCAACGTGCTAGTGCGCTCTAGGTCGAGCGATCCGGCCCCGAGAAGCGTGGCCAGCCTGCGCCCCACAGCCGGCTGGCTGGAGTATTGCCAGCGCCAGTCCGCCAACGGGATGTTGGTCCCTCCGTCGCCTTCGAACGATTCGAGGTACGCCTGCTGGCTAGCCGAGCCGAGCGGTCGGCTAAGCGCTACCTCGCCCCGGACCTCCAGACGCGAGGGAGCGGCGCTGTCGGCGCGAGGCGACAGGCGACTGAGGAGGCGCGGCAGCATCGGGAGATTCCAGCCTAGCGAACCGCCCAACGCACCGCTAAGTGTCCCCTGAGGTTCGTATCCGAGAGGAGGCCGCGAAAAGGTGCTTCGCTGCTGTTGGGAAAGGAGTGCCACGAAAAAAGATCCGTGAGCCGAGCGCCACTCTCCCGTGACGCCGGCGATCGAAGTGGGCACCGCGGTAAAGAGTGGATTCTCCTCGTACTGTACGCTCAGCCGCCGCGTTACAGGCGCAGCAGTATCCGGAACGAGCAGCTGCACCGTTCCGAGGTCGTAGTCTATGCGATAGTCGAGATCGCGACGCAGCTCGCGCCCGTCTAGAACGAGGCGTTCGCTTCCGGGACGAATCTGCGCCGAGGCCAACGAGAACGTCCCTGAGGTCGCCCCCCCCCTGGTGCGGTAGCGCACGCGGATCCGGTACACCGACTGCGGATGTTGGGGAGAATACAGGTATTCGGACGGCGTCCGATAGATTGTATCGTTAGGCAGGGCCGGTGGTCTTGCCAGACCGTCCCTTCCGAAGGGACGCAACGAGGGGAATACGACGAAACGATCGCGGATGAGCGGCGTCCCGTCGCCGCCCAAGAGTGGGCCGCTGCGCAAAAAGTTGGGATCACCCGCTCGGGGCCAAATCCGGTTGGTGACATCGAACCGAGCCGTTTCGGTGGCGCGTGCCAGTCCGAAGATTTCGAGATAGGTCCGCGGTGAGTCAGGAGGTTTTTCTTGGGACGCTCCGGCAGCTATTGCCAATTCTAGCGTCTCCAGCTCGAGATCCTCGTCGCCCAATCGGTAGACGGACCGTATCTCGCGCCGGAAAACCGGATCGTCGGGTGTAACAGACGGATCCCAAATGAGGTGCGCGTACTGCGGCCGACCAGGAGTATACTCCAGGTCTGGCGTCCCGCCCAGGCGGGCGATGACCGTGTCGCGCCCCCCGATTCGCAAGGTCCACGCGGCAACTAGCCGTTCGTTGGCGAGATTGAGAGGTCGCGCCAGCGCGAACCATAACAGCGAAGGGTCTACGTAGTAGTCCACTCCTTCGCGAAGTAGCTCGTAAACGTGGCCGGTGCGGCCAGCCGGGTCCTCCAGCAGCGTGAAGCGTGGCCCGTTGGGGTTCGGCGGCTGCGCACCCAGCGTGACCCTATAGAGGAACAGGCGTGACGGACGCAGCGAATCCGGAAGACTCGCCGCCAGCCTATCCATGGCAACCCGATCCAGGATATCGACGTCGGGATAGCGGTTGCCGAAAACGGTCGGATCTACAGTAAAAAAGAAGCGGCGGGGCTCGACCTGGTAATCCTGGATTTCTCGCTCCACCACCCTCTGGCTTTGGCCGCCCACTAGCAGGACCTCGTCCCGCACTACCACGCCGCGCTGCTGGGCAGCCACGAGCCCCAACCGCAAGCCACCACTACCCAACTGCAGCTGAAGCCCGTAGTTACCACTCGGCACCACACCGCTCAGCAGGCGCGACGGCGGCATGCGCAGCGTGACGTTCCCCACCTCTAAATTCTGCAGGAACTCGCGCTGGCCACCGCGATAGGCCAGCGAGATAGTATTGGAGCCGTCGAATTCGCGGCGAGAGTCGTAATCCACGTCGACTGCGACCCTGTTGCCTATCGTCCCACGCGAGCGGAGCGAGAACTGAAAGTCGAGAAGGGGCGTGAGCGGTGCACTGCAGCGCAAGCCGCTGCCGAAGAATTGATTCGAGAGGCAGCGCTCGTTGCGAGTGCGTTCGGCCCTCAGCTCCAGCCGGCCCAGCAGCTCGAGCACCAGGCCGGAATCGCTCTGCACCGCCGTGCGCCGCCCCGAATCGCTCGCTGTCGCCATCCCTGTGCCCTGTGGCTGCACAGGCATGGCGGCGGCAGCGACCAGTAGTACCAGCCGCAACGCGCGCCTGCGCACCGCTACTGCACCGAACCAGAGCGCCGGTGCTGCCCTCGCCACGACCGGCGCCAGCCGCAAGTACTTATATTCCACGAGCCATTTGTGGAGGTCGGGTCCGGCAGCTCGATACGCCGCCGGGCGTGGCAGTCGCGGCCCGGCCGGCGAGCTGAACAGAGCGTGAAGATAATCCACCGCTACGTCCTGCGAGAGCATATCGGACCCTTTTGGTTCGCCTTCGCGGCGCTGACCTCGCTGCTCCTCCTGAACTACTTCGCCAAGCAGTTCGGAAATCTGGTCGGCAAGGGGATACCTGCTCGCATCATCGCGGAGTTCCTCCTGCTGGCACTCCCGTTCACGGTCGCCATGACAGTCCCGATGTCGGTCCTCATAGCCACACTCTACGCCTTCAGCCGGCTGGCAGCCGACAACGAGGTGACTGCGCTCAAGGGGAGTGGGGTCAGCACACGCCGACTTCTCGTACCCGTGCTGGTGGTCGCGGCAGCGATCTCGGCGG
>DATMBI010000303.1:0-5755 GCA_035559375.1 Gemmatimonadaceae bacterium
CGCCGCATATCACTCCCGTCCAGGAACTGGATCCTGACCGGTGCACCAGCTGGCCCTCGCAGGCGCTGCTGCAGTTGCAGCGCGGCCTGTAGGCGAGCCAGCCGGCGCTCTCGCTCGCTCGCCACGATGCCAGAGCCAGCGAAATCGGGAAGCTCACTTCCTTCGATGGAAATCACGATCCAGCCGGGGCGCACTCCCGCGTGCATTGCTGGGGAACCATCCTCCACGCTCGTTACTACCGCGGCGCCATCAAGCAACCTCAGCTCGATGCCCAAATCACCATCAGATACGGGGGGGCCGGATCTGCCCGTACCTATCAACTCACCGGGCAGGAGTGCGAAGTGAGACTCCCCCAGGAGCTCGAGCATCTGCCGGATCGCTGCTCTCGCGGCAGCGCGATCTCCGACCTCGGCCACTACCCTACGTAGCTCTGCACCCACGGCGTTCCAGTCCAACCCACGCATGCCGGCGTCGTAGTAGCTGTCGCGGATCCGGCGCCAGGCACTGTCGAAGCTCGCCACCTCGAGCGCGCTGTCTTTGGGAAGGGACTGCGCTCGCACAGGCGAGGCCACAGCACACACGACGAGGTGCAGCCACAGGGGAAGGAGTAGAGTACGCCTAGACATCTCAGAAGGGACGATCGAGTAGGCAGGAGCGTAATAGCCCGCGCACTCATGTAACGACGTGCGTCACTACCTAGTCAGACAGCGGTGCCGGCCGTTGCGCCGATAAATGGCAAGAATTAGGCTGCTTGGAAGATGCGCCACACAGTTTCAGCTTGTCTCCTCGGCGTGCTGCTGGCCGCGCCGCTTTCCGCTCAGGCCCCACCGGACAGCGCTGCGCGCGATAGCGCCCTGTCCCGGAGGCCGGCGCCTAGCGGTACGGAGGCTTTGCGCAGCACTCCTGCGCGGCCGGCCAGCACAAGGCCCAAACCCGTCTGGCCGCCCCCTGCACCCGACCCGCTTCCGGGCTCGATACTCCCCCACAAGCGGATCGTAGCCTACTACGGCAACCCGCTTTCGAAGCGCATGGGGATCCTGGGAGAGGTGCCGCCTGACGAGATGCTGAAGCGATTGGATCGCGAGGTGGAGGCCTGGCGGCGCGCGGACACACTCACTCCCGTGGTGCCGGCACTGCATCTCGTCGCAGTAGTCGCTCAGGGTAGTCCTGGCCGCGACCGCATGTACCGCGCCCGCATGTCCGACAGCTTGATCGAACAGGTCTATAGCTGGGCCAAGAGGCGCGATGCGATCATGTTCCTCGACCTGCAAGTGGGACATAGCACGGTGCAGGTAGAGGCTTCACGGCTGGAGCACTTCCTGGCTCGGCCGGACGTCCACCTGGCACTGGATCCCGAGTTTTCGATGAAGCGGGGCGGCGTCCCGGGCAAGCGCATCGGCACGTACGATGCCGAGGACATCAACTGGGCCATCCAGTACCTAGCCGGGATCGTCGAGCGCCACAAGTTGCCACCCAAGGTCCTCATCGTGCACCGCTTCACACGCCCGATGTTGACCAATGCAAATCTTATCCGCCTCGACCCGCGTGTGCAGGTGGTCATCAACATGGACGGCTGGGGGCCGCCGCATCTCAAGCGCGATTCCTATCGAGCGTACGTGTACGCGGAGCCTGTCCAGTTCACTGGCTTCAAGCTCTTTTACAAGAACGACACCAAGCGCGGCCACCCGTTGATGCAGCCCAAGGACGTGCTGGCGCTCTTCCCCAAGCCGGTGTACATCCAGTACCAATAGGTAGGCCGAGGCCGCTCCCCGGATCGGGGATGTGCCGTTCCGACATATCCGGGGATTCCCGCTGGACTGCTGCAGGTTGTGCGCATCATGTTGCCAGCATGACACAGCAGCAGGTGCAATTGGACGCGCAGTCCACGGA
Organism: Gemmatimonadaceae bacterium; assembly: GCA_035559375.1. Lineage (GTDB taxonomy): Bacteria > Gemmatimonadota > Gemmatimonadetes > Gemmatimonadales > Gemmatimonadaceae > DATMBI01. Next base: position 1,891 of record DATMBI010000303.1, read on the forward strand.
ACTCAAGCTCGTGATCACCGCGGATACTCTGGAGGATCTTTTCGCGGAGGCGGGCCGAGAGGTAGCACGTCAGTGGGGTGGTGCGGAGGGTGAACGCGGCCCGTGGGAGCGGATAGTGCTGGAAGCGCCGGATCGCGCTTCGCTTCTGGTGGACTGGCTGAACGAACTGATAGGGCGTTCGGAAGTCGAGCAGCGAGCTTTCGACGAAATACGCATCCTTGCGCTTACCGAAAACAGATTGGAAGCCGAGTTTCGTGGCGCCCGCCCTCGGCTACCTGCGTCACCGCTCAAGGCTGCGACGTATCATGGACTCCGACTCCTGAATACAAATAAACGCTGGAAAGCGGAGGTGATGCTGGATGTCTGAGATCGAGACTGCATCGATCGATTCGGCAAGCCCGCTGAGCCCGGAGCAGCTCCAGGTGCATGGGTTGGTGCGCATCGCCGAGAATGTTTGGGAGATCCCGCGCAGCTTTCGTAGCGATATGCGGGTTCCGGCACGCATCTACGCCAACGAAGGCCTATTGGCTGGGATGCTGTCGGGCGAAGCGCTGGTCCAGTTGGTCAATGTGTGCACGCTTCCCGGTGTTACTGGCGTCGTTTATGGCATGCCCGACATGCACGATGGCTACGGCTTCCCAGTGGGAGGCGTGGCCGCCACTGAGTTGCCGGACGGCGTCGTTTCTCCGGGTGGAGTGGGATTCGACATCAACTGCGGGGTACGCCTCCTGGCGCTGCCGCTGTCGAGGTCGGAATTGGGCGCGAAGCACGAAGCGCTGGTGCACGAGATGTCGCGTAGCGTTCCCTCGGGGGTAGGGCGAGGCGGCGACTGGGAGCTGGACAACGGAGAGCTGGACCGTGTGCTAGCCGAGGGTTGCCGCTATCTCGTACGAGAGCACGGCTACGGCTTCGAGGACGATCTGGCGCACTGCGAGAGTGGCGGTTCGTTGGCAGGAGCGGATCCCGACAAGGTTTCGGCGCGGGCACGCGATCGAGGTCGCGGACAGCTAGGAACTATGGGCGCCGGCAACCATTTCGTTGAACTGCAGGTCGTGGACCGCGTATTCGACGCCGCTCTGGCCAGCAAGATGGGATTGGCAGAGGGTCAGCTCACTGTGCTCATCCACACAGGTTCGCGTGGCTTGGGCCACCAAGTTTGCACCGACTACGTGCGGCTCATGGATTCGGTGCAGACTCGTTATGGAATAGAGCTTCCCGACAGGCAGCTTTCCTGCGCGCCAGCTTCGTCTCCCGAGGGGAAGGCTTACTTAGCCGCCATGGCGGCCGCCGCCAACTTCGCATGGTCCAACAGGCAAATGATCACCCATCGTGTGCGCGTCGCTATACAGAAGGTTCTGCGCCTCGAGCCTGCACAGGTGCGCGTCGTCTATGACGTAGCCCACAACATCGCCAAGATCGAGACCTACGGCGGGAGGCAGCTGTGTGTCCACCGCAAAGGCGCTACGCGAGCGTTCGGCCCTGGCCACCTCGACTTGCCCGCCGCGTATCGCGAGACAGGGCAGCCAGTATTCATCCCGGGGAGTATGGGCACGGCTTCGTACGTACTCGCCGGTCTGGCCACGTCGCTAGAACGATCGTGGGGGAGCGCTTGCCACGGTGCCGGTCGCAATCTCAGTCGTGCTGCTGCCAAGAGACAAGTGACAGGTGCAGAGCTTCGTAAGGAACTCGAGAACGCCGGCATAGTCGTACGCTGCCCCTCGAATGCTGGGCTAGCCGAGGAAGCGCCGGTTGCCTACAAGGATGTCGAGTCGGTGGCCGAAGTGGTCGAACAGGTAGGATTGGCACGCAGGGTCGCCAGGCTCAAACCCATAGGCGTGATCAAGGGTTAGCCACTTGGGGTCAGCTAATTCCTGACACCCACCTCCTAAATCCTCTAGCCGTGATGCGGCATTTGCCTGTCTACCTCGGGCGGGGGGCGCGGGTCAGCTTCAGTGGCAATCGTGGTCGTCCCAAATGTTCGATCGAAGGTCACTCAAGCGCGAGGTGCCCATATGATACCCTCACGGAAGTACGCGCTGGTCGGATTCAGCGCACTAGTCGTTGCTGCTGCGGCTTACACGGTGGCCTGTGCCCCCACCACGAGGAGTGCAGGGGCAGGCACTGCGGATGCGGCTGCACGCGTCTATGTCCCGCCGGGCAGCTACGACGAGTACTACGCATTTCTATCCGGCGGTTTCTCCGGCCAACTAGGAGTGTACGGGATACCCTCCGGTCGCTTACTCAAGGTGATACCTGTCTTCTCGCAGAATCCCGAGAACGGCTACGGGTACAACCAGGAAACGCGCGACATGCTGCAGACCACGTGGGGATTCGTGCCGTGGGACGACCTGCACCATCCTGCACTCTCGGTCACCAACAGCGAGCATGACGGACGCTGGTTGTTCGTCAATGCCAACAACACGCCGCGTATCGCCCGGATCGACCTAGCCAAGATGACGACGGTCGAGATCGTTCAGATCCCCAACTCGGCTGGAAACCACTCGTCTCCTTACGTAACTGCCAATACCGAATACGCGGTGGCAGGTACCCGCTTCTCGGTTCCCATACCGCAGGCGGACATACCGATTTCGGATTACGAAAAGGGAACGTTCAAAGGCGCCATATCGTTCATCCGTGCCGACCAGCCGGGGAAGATGCGGGTAGCGTGGCAGTTCGTGGTGCCTGGTTACAACTACGACCTGGCGCGTGCGGGCAAGGGTCCCTCGGCTGATTGGGTGTTCTTTACCTCGTACAACACGGAGCAGGCCTACACGAAGTTGGAAGTGGAAGCTTCCAAGAATGACAAGGACTTCGTGATGGCGCTCAACTGGAAGAAGCTCGAGCAGTGCGTCGCACAGGGGCGCGCTGAGGATTGGCCGAGCGAGTATTACCACAATTACATGGACGAGGCTACGCACACGGCCAAGTCCGAGAGGGTTACCGGGGTCAAGGTACTCACCCCCAAGGACTGCCCCGACGCTGCCTATTACCTGCCGACGCCCAAGTCGCCGCACGGAGTGGACGTCGATCCCACCGGCGAGTACATAGTGGCGGGCGGCAAGCTGGCCACGGTCATCCCCGTGCACTCTTTCTCGAAGATGACCAAGGCTATCGCCGAGAAGGCATTCGATGGGGAGCGTGACGGGATCCCTGTCATCAAGTACGAGGCGGTGAACTTCTGCGAGGTACAGAACCCTGGCCTAGGTCCGCTGCACACCGAATTCGACGGCCAGGGCAACGCCTACACGTCGGTGTTTATCTCGTCGGAGATCGTGAAGTTCACTCTGCCGGGGTGCGAGGTAGTGGACAGGGTTCCGACCTACTACTCGATCGGCCATCTCATGATCCCTGGCGGCGACACGCGCAAACCGTACGGCAAGTACGTGATCGCGCTGAACAAGATCACCAAGGATCGCTATCTGCCAACCGGTGCGGAGCTGACCCAGTCGGCGCAGCTCTACGACATAACCGGCGACAAGATGAAGATCTTGCTCGACTTCCCCACTGTCGGAGAGCCACACTACGCCCAAGCGATAGATGCTAACCTCATCAAGGACAAGCAAGTAAAGTTCTACAAGCTGAGCGAGAATCGGCATCCCTGGGTGGCACGCTCGGAGCAAGAGGTCAACGTGTCGCGCAGCGGCAAGGTCGTGCACGTGAAGATGACGGCGATCCGCAGCCACTTCGCACCCGACAACATCGAAGGAGTACAGGTGGGTGACACAGTTTACTTCCATGTCACCAACCTGGAGCAGGACTGGGACATACCGCACGGCTTCGCTGCCATCGGAACGACCCAGGACGCCGAGCTGCTGATCATGCCTGGCGAAACCAGGACATTGAAGTGGGTAGCTAAGTTCCCCGG
>DATMBI010000304.1:0-12205 GCA_035559375.1 Gemmatimonadaceae bacterium
AGAGCAGTAACGAAGAGAGTGTTTACAAATCGGCGATAGCGGATTTGGAGGCAGCCAAGGCCGATCTGTCGAATGCGCAGTGGAATTCAGATCAGGCTGCAGAGTTGTTCAGGGCCGGGGCGATTCCTGAGCGTGATTGGCGAGCTGCGCAGCAGACTGTAGTGGCAGCGCAGGCTCGTGTAGCGGCGGCCGAGTCGCGACTGCGTGGTGCAGCGCAAGCGTTGGAGGATACGCGGGTGCGTGCTTCGACGAGCGGAATGGTTGCCGAGCGCAACGTGGAAGCAGGCGAGCGAGTGAGTCGCGGTAGCCCGCTGTTCACCCTTGTGCGTACCGATGTACTCGAACTTGTTGCTAGCGTGCCGGCGCGCTTCGCTGCGGAAGTGCACCCCGACATGCCGGTGCGTTTCACAGCGGGGGGGCTTACTCTCGTCGGGCGAGTGGCGCGGGTCAGTCCCACCGTGGATCCGGCTAGCAGAAGTGTGCGCGTTTATCTGCAGGTTCCGAACAAGGAGGGGAGGCTCAAAGGCAACACATTCGCAACGGGTCAGATAATCGCTAGGTCGATTGCGCAGGCTACCGTGATTCCAATCGGCGCGATTCGCTATTCTCAGGGGGCTAGCGATGCGTTCGTATATCGAATCGCAGGCGATGTGATCGAGTATCAGCCCGTCGACTTGGGAATCGTGGACGAGGTGAGTGGATTGGCACAAGTCACCAAAGGGTTGGAGCCTGGCGATAGGGTCGTTGTAGGAAACGTTGGGCCACTGGGACGTGGGATGAGGGTTCAGCTAACGGAGCCACCGGAGCAGACGCGCACAAGACCGATGCCGAGACCGTAGAAAAGAGCGAATTCTGGCCTGTGTGGGCGCGCTCGCAGCCGCGGGGGTAGATCAACGATGTTTCTGTCCGACATATCGATCAAGCGTCCTGTGTTCGCCACCATGATGATGGTGGCGCTGCTCGTGCTGGGTCTGGTGTCGCGCGAGCGACTCGCAATCGACGAGTATCCGGACGTTACGTATCCGACAGTGATGGCGCAGACCTCCTACCCAGGCGCGTCGCCGGAGGTCATGGAACGGGATGTGTCTCGTCCCATCGAGGAGGCGCTGAACACTGTGCAGGGTATTCGAGAAGTCACGTCGACTTCGCGGGAGGGCCTCAGCACGGTTAGGGTCACCTTGCAGCTTGGTGTGGACGTGATGGCAGCGCAGCAGGAGGTCGTTGCCAAGATAGCTCGTATTCGGCGTCAGCTGCCTCCTGACGTCGAGGATCCCGTAGTGGTGCGGTTCGATCCCAACGATCGGCCGATTATCTCCATTTCGGTGGAATCGTCCGAGAGATCGATTCGCGACCTCACTGATATTGCCGAACAGGTAATTGCCACGCGGCTCGAAGCGATACCGGGTGTCGGTGGTGTTAACGTTACGGGCGGAACGCCCCGCCAAATCCGAGTTCAACTGGATCCTGAGGCTCTGCAATCGTACCAGGTGAGCCCTGTTCAGGTATCGCAGGCGTTAGCGCGCGAGAATCAGGATGTGCCTGCTGGGCGCGTGTTTCGCGGTGACGCCGAGAAGCTGGTGCGAGTCACAGGCCGGATCGTGGATCCTAAGGCTTTCGCCGATGTGGTCGTCGTGACGCGCAACGGTGTACCGATTCGAGTTCGCGATGTGGGAACAGTTGTAGACGGCGCTGCCGAGCCGCGGTCGGCGGCGTTCAAGGATTCGTCACGGGCCGTTGCTGTCGAGGTGCTGAAGATCTCGGGATCGAACACAGTACAGGTAGCCGACGCGGTAAAGCAGCAGGTAGAGGAGTTACGCCGCACACTTCCCTCGGACATTCGTTTGACTGTTATTCGCGATGACAGTGTCAAGATACGTGCAGCGCTCGACGACGTGCAGCTCACCATAATGCTGGGTGCTCTGCTGACTGTCCTCATAATATATCTCTTTTTGAACAGCTGGCGTTCCACGGTCATCACTGGCCTGACGCTACCCATCTCTGTCATTTCGTCGTTCTTCGCAATGTGGGTCTTCGGGTTCACGATCAACACGATGACCCTACTGGCTCTGTCGCTCGCGATCGGTTTGCTCATAGACGATGCGATAGTCGTGCGCGAGAACATCGTGCGGCATATCGAAATGGGTAAGGATCACTACCGTGCCTCCAAAGAGGCTACGGACGAGATCGGATTGGCGGTAGTATCGACGACACTCGCCGTAGTGGCAGTGTTCATACCGGTGGCGTTCATGGGCGGGCAGATCGGGAAGATCTTTTTTCAGTTCGGAGTGACGGTCACTGCTGCTGTGCTGGTGTCGCTCTTCGTTTCCTTCACGCTGGATCCGATGCTGTCCAGTGTATGGCCAGATCCCGAGATCGAGCAGGGAGGCCACGGGGCCATAGGACGTCGCGTCCGCAATCCGGTACGTCGTATGGCGCTCGCGTTCGATGCTTGGTTCGAGAGGCAGGCCGATCGTTATAGAGAGTGGCTGAAGTGGGCATTGAGGAGACGAGCGATCATTGTCGGTGGAGCGGTAGCATCGGTGGTGGGCGCATTTCTACTCTATCCTCTTCTCGGGTTCACCTGGTTGCCGGAATACGATGCGGGCGAATTCGATATCAATTACAGGACGGCACCAGGCTCGCGAATCGAGTACACTATCGAGAAGGGGATGGAAATAGCGGCATTGGTGCGTAAACAGCCAGAGGTGGAGTTCACGTATTTGACCATTGGTGGGGGCTTCATGGGTTCGCCGAACAACGGCCGGATCTATGTACGTCTCAAGGAAAAAGGTGCGCGCACGAGATCTATGTCGCAAATTCAAAGCGATCTGAGGCGAGCGCTGCCGAGTATTCCCGGCGTGCGCCCGTCGATCGCCGGTACACGGAGCATTTTCGGGGGATTCGGACAGCCGATCCGTATTTTCGTTCAGGGGCCGGAGCCAACGCGGCTCAAGATCGCGGCGGAGCAGGTTTTACGGGCTATTCGCGAAGTTCCCGGAGTCGCCGAACCGACGTCTAGCGACGAAGGGGAGATACCACAGCTGGACGTCCGCGTGGACAGGCAGCAGGCTTGGGCTGCTGGTCTCGGAATACAAAGTATCGCGTCGACCTTGCAACCGCTGTTCCAGGGGCAACGTGCCACTCGCTGGGAGGATCCCAACGGGTACTCCCACGATGTCATCGTAGTGTACCCCGATTCGGTTCGGGTGTCGCCCGAAGATGTAGCGCGCATTCCCGTGCTGAGTTCCAATGCAGACCCGCGCACAGGTCGTGCCTCGGTCGTACCGTTGGCTCAGGTGGCGGATATCAAGGCCGGTGTTGGTCCACAGCAGATCGAGCGCCGTTCGTTGGAGCGCCAGATAACCATTTCAGCCGGAGTGCTAAACGGATTCAACATGGGCGACGTGGCTGTCTCGGCGAAGCGGGCGATAGATCAGATCGGGCTTCCCCCTGGCTATCGGGTGGAGTTCGGTGGTGACGTGCAGAATTTGGAGGAAACCAAAGGCTACGTGCTAGAAGCATTGGTCTTGGCCATCATTTTCATCTATCTCATACTCGCTTCCTTGTTCGGATCCTTCGTGCAGCCCCTTTCCATCATGCTAGCGCTGCCACTCTCGTTCCTAGGAGTCGTATTGGCGCTTCTTTTGACGAGCGGCAGTCTGAACGTGATGTCCATGATCGGTATAGTGATGCTGATGGGGTTGGTCACTAAGAATGGAATTTTGCTCATCGACTTCGTCAACAGAGAGCGCGAGCGCGGCGTCGAGAGAACCGAGGCGATTCTCAATGCAGCACGTATTCGAATCCGGCCGATCATTATGACGACAGCGGCCATGATTTTCGGCATGATCCCGCTGGCGCTCGCGATAGGGGAGGGCGCCGAGCAACGAGCACCGATGGCACATGCTGTTATCGGGGGCTTGATCACGTCCACGCTGTTGACGCTGTTCGTGGTGCCGGCGGTTTACACCTTGTTGGACGATGTCAGTCTCAAGATATTCGGCCGGAAGCCGGCTGCGGCTCCATCGCCTGTGCTCGCCGGCGAGTTAGCGGACAGCCGTGCGGCGTTAGAGGGTCGGGTGGGCTAGGTAACGAATGTGATGTCGCAGGCCCAGCGTTAGATAGCTGTCAGGCAGCGAGGGCGAAGGAACCTGGAGGGCAAGATATGTCGACTAGCGCCAAGGACGCCTTTCTAAGCAGCTACGAGCGGGAGCATGCAACTACCATGAAGGTGTTGCGAGCGTTTCCACCCGATCGTATCGACCTACGCCCGCATCCGCGCCTCAAGACGGCCAAGGAACTCGCCTGGATGTTCGCCATGGAGCGCATGCTCGGTACGGCCGTACTGAACGACGCCCTGATGCGGCTCATGCAAGGGGCGACTCCACCGCCACCGCAGGAGTGGGAAGATGTGCTAGCGAAAGTGGAGCAGACACACCGCGACTTCGGGGATCTCGTGCGGGCGCTGCCCGACGAGAAGCTGCGTGGTACCGTGAAGTTCTTCACAGGGCCGGGGACGATAGGAGATGTCCCCTGCATCGATTTCTGCTGGTTTTTGCTATTCGACGAAATACACCACCGCGGTCAATTCAGCGTATATCTCAGACTTGCTGACGGGAAGGTCCCTTCCATCTACGGACCTTCAGGCGACGAACCTTGGCGGTAGAGACGAGTCGAGTCGACCACGTGCAGCGGGCTAGGTACTCGATAACTCTGCCAGCGCTCCTCCGAACTCGCGAGCTGCAGTTGGGCCGGACCCCGGTCCGTCGTCGTGCTTGAAATACACGTAGGCTTCGTCCCACGGCTGGTTCGCTAGCCGCCGAGCCCAGGCGCGGAGCTGATCCATCTCGTAGCGACTGCAGTGCAACCGCACATAACCCCACCGGGTCGTGGGGACGAGGGGTGACTCGAAGTCGTCTTGCTGGATCGTACCTAACGCGGCTCCGAAGTCTCGGAGTGCTGCGTAGGTGCTCTCCACGAACCAACTGGGGTGGCGAAATTCGAACACAAAACGCCGCTCGGGCGGCAGGAGCGCTAGGAACGCACGCAGGCGGCCGCCATCGCAACGCAGGTTGGGAGGGAGTTGGAAAAGTATCGGGCCTAGTTTGTCACCTAGGTCGGCCGCAGTGGCCAGGAGGAACTCCAGAGACTCGCGCCCCTCGGGCTTCAGGCGCGCGCGATGCGTAATGCGCTGACTGGCCTTGATGGCGAAAACGAAGCCAGGCGGAACCTGCAACGCCCACTCTCTGACGACGCTTCGGGTCGGTAGGCGATAGAAGGTGTTGTTGATTTCCACTGTAGTGAACTGGCTGGCGTAATAACGAAGCATCTCGCGGTCGGGAAGTCGATCGGGATAAAAGCTTCCCTTCCACTCCGGAAACCCATAGCCGCTAGTGCCCACCAGTACTTTCACGATGCCGCCCTCTCGGCCGTGCCGTCCCCTTCGGTTGCGTCGCGCTGGCCGCGGCGAGCCAGGCTTGCCTTGAGAGCTTCCATCAGATCTATGATCTTGGCGCCGGCTTCCACCTGTGGCTCGGCTGTGATCTCCTTTCCTTCTATCTTTTGCTGGATGGCTTCGAGGATCCGTTCGCGCACGGTGTCGCGGTACTTCTCGGGATGAAACTCTTCCACCGCAGTTTGCTCGATGAGCTGCTTGGCGAGAGCCAGCTCCGCCGGCTTGATATCCCCCTCGCCTAACGGCACTTCGCTGACTGGGCGAAGTTCGTCGGCGTAGTGCAGTTGTTCCATCACCAGCACCCCGTCCCTGGGTCGCAGCAGCACGAGGTACTGCTGGCCTCTGACCGCGTACTGACCTAGCGCTGCGCGGCCGGTTTCTGCGAGCGCCTTGGCCAGCAGCCGGTAGGCTCTGTCGCCGCCCTTGTCGGGACCGAGGTAATACAGCTTCTCCAGGTAGCCACGATCGACGCTCGCTAGAGGTACGAACTCGGATATCTCGATAGCGCTGGTGGCACGCTCCTCGAGCGCCTTGAGTTCTTCGGGCGTGAAGACGACGTACTGGTCCTTGGCATATTCGTAGCCCTTGACCATGTCGTCTCGTCCCACGATCTCGTTATCCTTGGGACAGATGTACTGTTGCTTGAGACGGCTACCGCATTTCTTGTGCAGTAGGTTGAAAGAAATACTGGCCTTCGCTTCCGTGGCGGTGTATACCAGCACCGGCACCGACACTAGTCCGAAGGAGATAGTAGCTGACGCGCTGGATCGTAGCGGCATGGGAACTAACTCGCAGTTGTCGAAAGCGCGGCCGGGCCATCCGGGCGCCATCGAAATAGAGATGGAACACAGCCTGGCGGCAATGGCACGGGCCGAGGATTCTCGTTGCGGCTACCTCTGCTGTTCGAAGGCACCTGGGCTTCACCTCGCATGGATCGACCTGACGAACACACTGTCGAACGCACGGGCGACCCGCTAGCCACGTACAGGGCAAAGCGTTCGCCGGACCGCACACCGGAGCCGTTCGGGACAACTCGCTTGCCACCGGGCCGTATCTTCGTGGTGCACAAGCATGCAGCGCGGCAGTTGCACTACGATTTGCGTCTGGAAATGGACGGCGTGCTTCGCTCGTGGGCTGTTCCGAAGGGACCATCCTACGATCCCGCGGACAAGCGCCTGGCGGTACGCGTCGAAGACCACCCTCTCGAGTACGCCGACTTCGAGGGTGTCATCCCGGAAGGGAACTACGGTGCCGGAGGGATCGTCGTCTGGGATCGCGGCGAGTGGGTGCCACTAGAGGATCCGACGGCCGGTCTCGAAAAAGGGAAGCTGCTTTTCGAGCTGCGTGGCTACAAGCTGCGCGGAAAGTGGACGCTAGTGAAGATCAAGAAGAGCGAGCGGGACTGGTTGTTGATCAAGGAGCGGGATCAGTACGTGCGAACTCCCGGGGACGTTTTTCCCGAGGAATCGGTGCTTTCCGGGTTGACAGTCGAAGAGGTTCGGGCTGGTGTGACGCGCTCGGGGCGTCTGCGAGAGGCTCTAGAGCAGGCTGGGGCACCGAGGGCATCGCTCGACCCACGCAGCGTTCAGCTAATGCTGGCCGAATCAGCGGAGGCTCCTTTTACGCGCGACGGATGGATCTTCGAGCCGAAGCTGGACGGCTATAGAATGCTAGGATACAAAGGTCAAGGCGGATCGTTGCTCTTGTCGCGCAACGGTAACGACTACACGATCGCCTTTCCCGAAATTGCGAGGGCGCTCGAGTCACTACCCGCGAGCGAGTGTATCCTCGATGGCGAGATCGTGGCCCTAGACGAGCGTGGACTACCGAGCTTCGCTCTGTTACAGCAACGAGCCAGCCTGACCGCACCGTTGGACGTGAAGCGAGCGGCGCTGGAGAGACCGGTCACGTACTTCGTCTTCGACTTTCTAGCAGCCGAAGGCTTCGATCTCAGGCCATTGCCTTTGGCGCAACGCAAGCAACTCTTGGCGCAGACGGTCCCCAAGGTGGGACCGCTTCGCTACCTGGATCATGTGGAGCGCGAGGGCGAGGCGTTCATGGCGGAGGCGAGCACCCTAGGACTGGAGGGCATCGTGGCCAAGAAGCTCGATGCACCCTATCGGGGCGGGCGGTCCAGTTCTTGGCTGAAGATAAAGGCGCAGCGCACGGCGGACTTCGTGGTAGTGGGGTACACGGAGCCGCAGGGCAGCAGAGTGGGTGTGGGTGCGCTGCATCTAGCGGATTACGTGGACGGGACGTTGGTGTACGCTGGACGAGTGGGTACTGGCTTCGACGAACAGCAGCTGCTCCAGGCTAGAGAGCTCCTCGAGCCTGATCGAGTGACCGAGCCGCCGTGTCAGGGCCCACTTCCAGCCGGCAGTTCAGCGCCGCTGGACAGTGCAGCCATTCCCGATGTGCATGCGACCACGTGGGTGCGTCCGCGTCACGTGTGCGAGGTCCGCTTCGGCGAACGGACGCCCGACGGTCTGCTGCGGCACGCCGTATTCTTGCGTTGGAGAGACGACAAGTCGCCTAACGACTGCGTGAGAGAGGAGCCATATAAGGAGAAGGTTCCCGAGCCCGTGGTGACCGAGGTGGCGGCTCGCGCACCGGCCGGGGCGGAGCGCCGCGCGGTTGCCCTCACCAACCTGCAGAAGGTGTTCTGGCCAGAGGATGGTTACACGAAAGGCGATCTGGTGGCCTATTACCGCACGATGGCTCGTTGGTTGCTCCCCTATCTGCGCGATCGGCCGCTGGTGCTGACGCGCTATCCGGATGGAATCCACGGCAAGTCGTTCTATCAGAAGGACGCGCCCGAGTTCACTCCCAGCTGGGTACGTACGGTCAGTATTTGGAGCGAGGACACGCAGCGTCACATTCGCTATTTCGTTTGCGACGACGAGGATTCTCTGCTCTACGTGGCGAACCTCGGAGCCATACCGCTGCACATATGGGGCAGCCGAGTGGCCTCGCTTGAGCTGCCTGATTGGTGCGTGCTCGATCTCGATCCCAAGGAGGCACCCTTTTCCGAAGTCGTGAACTGCGCTCGACTGCTGCGCGACATCGCCCAGGAAATGCAACTTCCGGCTTTCGTCAAGACTACGGGCAAGAGCGGGCTGCACGTTCTGATACCTCTGGGCCGGCAGTGCACGTACGAACAATCTCGGCGGTTGGGCGAGCTGCTAGCCCGCATAGTAGTGGCGGAGCTACCCCAGGTCGCGACGATCGCTCGGTCGCTGGGACAGCGTGGCGGCAAGGTGTATGTGGACTATCTCCAGAATCGACATGGCCAGACCATCATCGCCCCGTTCAGCGTGCGGCCGCTGCCCGGTGCGCCGGTCTCCATGCCTTTGCGCTGGGAAGAGGTGTCGGGAGAGCTGGATCCGAAGCGCTTCACTATGGGGAATGCGGCGGAGCGAATGAATGCGTTAGGCAGCGATCCCATGCGCGAGGTTCTGGAAGCAGTGCCCGACCTAGTCCGAGCGCTGGACAACCTTTCGAAACGAGTCGCCAAGGCGATGTCGGGAGACGAGACTGCACGATGACGGCAGAAGCACTGGACGGCAGCGCCGTGCCGGCTCTGGGTGTGGCCATTTTTGCCGTCACCTATCTCCTTATCGCGATCCAGCGCTTCCCGTTCGTACACCTCAACCGGCCTGCCGCGGGACTGCTGGGTGCAGTGGCGATGGTGCTATTCGGCGTAGTCACACCGGAGCAGGCCCGCGCCGCCGTGGATTTCGATGTGCTCGTGTTCCTCCTGGGGCTGATGCTGATCGTGGGCTATCTCGAGGCCGGCGGCTTTTTCGAATTGGCAGCAAAATGGGTTCTGCGCCACGCGCGCACTCCTTCCGCACTGCTCTTCGCAGTAGTCGTGGGTGGTGGGGTTCTCTCGGCGTTCTTCGTGAACGACACCGTGTGTCTCGTGGTTACGCCGGTGCTGCTGCTGGCGTTGCAGCGACTCGGTGTGCGACCAGTGCCGTACTTGCTGGGGCTCGCCATGGGATCCAATGCGGGCTCAGTTCTGTCAGTGACGGGAAACCCTCAGAACATGCTCGTCGGGATCTGGAGCGGAGTGAGCTTCGGGGAGTTCATGTTGCGAATGCTGCCGGTCGCGGCTGGAGCACTCGCGATCGTTTACCTCGCCCTGCGCTGGGCTTTTCGGCAGGAGCTGAACCAGCCATTCTCAGCGCCTGTACGGGACTTCGAGGTGCCCTACGACCGGGTCCTGGTAGGCAAGGCGCTTGCGGTGTTCACCATAGCGCTGGTCGCGTGGCTAGCAGGAGGGTCGCTCCCGATGGTTGCCATAGCATGCGGCGCTGTCATGGTGGCGATAGCGCAGCGCGATCCCGGCGAGGCGATCGAGCGTGTGGATTGGGACTTGCTGCTGCTCTTTTCCTCTCTGTTCGTGGTCATGCGGGGGCTACAGGTAACAGGTACCGTGGAGTGGCTGAATAACCACGCTCTCTCCGTAGCACAGCACAGTAACGAGATGGCAGCGGGTGGCATCGTCTCCGCTGCGATGCTGGTGTTGTCCAGCCTGGTTTCCAACGTCCCGGCAGTGATGCTTTGGCGCGAAGCAGTGACTGCGCTTCCCGACGCGCGTACGATGTGGCTGGTGTTGGCGATGAGCTCCACACTAGCTGGCAACTTTCTACTGATCGGCTCGGTGGCCAATCTCATCGTGGCGGAAAAGGCACGGGCACACGGCGTGCGGATCGGATTCGTCGAGTATGCCAGAATCGGCGTTCCAGTTACGCTCATCAGTATCGCCTGGGGCCTTGTGGTACTGCTCGCGTGGAAGTGATATGGGTAGCAGGATGCCCGACAGCGAGTGCTAGCGGTACCTGACAGAGCACTGCAGTTGCCAAGTGCCAGTTTCACGCAAGGGTTTAGGTAGGGGCGGCTAACCATGGGCATGGCATCGCACGCTGGAGGCGAACGCCAGGTCGAGCTACCTGTAGCGGCGGGTGCGATCCGCGGCGATCTGGTGCTACCGGAGACGCCGAGAGGACTGGTGGTCTTCGCGCACGGGAGTGGTAGCAGCCGCCTGAGTCCCCGCAATCGTAAGGTCGCTAGCGCGCTCCAGGATGCCGGTTTTGCTACCATGCTCATGGACCTCCTGACCGAAGCCGAGGAGCAGGAGGATCGGTTCACGGCGGCGCATCGTTTCGACATCGAAATGCTTGCGGAGCGTGTGGTTGCTGCGCTCGACTGGGCATCCTCGGACGCGGCCACCGCCGGTCTGCCGCTAGGCCTGTTCGGAGCCAGCACCGGTGCGGCGGCCGCGCTCGTCGCGGCAGCGCGTCGGCCTGGCGTCGTTCGTGCCGTAGTCTCCCGCGGTGGCAGGCCGGACCTGGCGGAGCCGTTTCTCGAAAACGTCAGGGCACCGACCCTGTTGATCGTGGGGGAGAAGGATACCCTCGTATTGGAACTCAATCGCCAGGCAGCCACACGATTGGCGGCGCCTAGCGAGATCGCTATCGTTCCGCGAGCCGGGCATCTGTTCGAAGAACCAGGCGCCCTGGACGAAGTTTGCACTCTCGCCGTGCGCTGGTTCGACCGCTATCTCGCAATTGCTGATACTTGAAAGCCCGCACTGGGGTGCGCGTGAAACATGACGAGAATACTGGTTCCACTCGATGGTTCGTCTTTCGCAGAGAACGCGCTTCATACCGCTGCGGCGATCGCTAGGCGGCGTGATTGTGTACTCGAGCTAGTGAGCGTACTTCCTTCGATGGTGCCATTGTTAGGCACCGGTACTAGGGGGGCGCTACAGATACAGCAGCGTGAAGGGGAGGTGCGAGAGGCGCTGCAGCGGTATTTGGACGGTTGGCGCGATCGACTGACGTCCGCCGATCCGGCGCTCCAGGTGGAAACCGCGGTTCTGCGCGGTGACGCCGCTGTTGCGCTCGGAGAGCACGCGGAGGCCACGGGCAGCCGGCTCGTAGTGCTCACCAGCCACGGGCGTGGTGGGGCCAGCCGCCTTTGGTTGGGGAGCGTTACCGAGTACCTGATCAGGAGACTCGACATACCGCTATTGGTGCTGCGCCCTCAAGAGGGTATCGATCGTACCAAGCGACTGGTTGCCTTCAGCCACGTACTGGTCCCGTTGGGAGACGAACTTCAGACGGAGCCGATTCTGTCCTCGGCCGAGTTCGTAGCTGGGCGCGAAGGAGTGCGCTACACGTTGATGCGGGTAGTCGTACCCCTGCATCCCTTGATACAGGTATTGGTTCCGGAGTCGGAGGAGGTTCGGGATCTCGAAGAGCAGGAAATGCAGGCGCGGCAGAGCTTGGCGGAGATCGCGGAACGCTACCGGGCTCGCGGCTTCGAAATGGACACGGTGGTGCGTACCGGTGCCCACATAGCGCAGGAGATGCTATCGGTCGCCGACAGCTCGTCGGCCGACTTGTTAGTGTTGGGCACGCACGGCCGAGGGCCACTGGGCCGGGCACTGTTGGGGAGCGTAGCGGACAAAGTACTGCGTTCGGCGCGGGTGCCGGTGCTCGTCCAACATGTGCCAGTGCGACATGCTGACACAGATGCCTGACGAGGAGTAGCGCCGCGTGCAAACCGTCGCAGGTGCGCTGCAGTCGCCACTGTCGTGATCTTTCTCGCGGCGCCTCGCTTTGCACGAGCAGCCCAGGACCTAGCAGAGGTCACGGGGCTCGGTTCGACCTTTATCGGTACCTGGCTCGTGGGTTTTTCGACCTCGCTTCCGGAGCTCGTTACCGGACTAGCGGCAGTGCG
>DATMBI010000305.1:0-4164 GCA_035559375.1 Gemmatimonadaceae bacterium
CTCACTACCCGCGCTGGCCCGCCGATCTCCCTCAGCACCACCTGCGTACCGACGTCGGTCATACGCGTGTACACGAAGTGCGTGGCCTTCGGATGCCACGCCGGCGACATGGCTCCCTCCGCCGGCGTCAACGGCGTAGCGTTGGCACCATCGCTGTCCACGCGCCAGACGCGACCACCGCTGGTGAAAAGAATCCTAGTCGCCGCAATACCACGTACTCCGGTGATCCACTCTTCCAGTTCGTCAGCCACGGAATGCAGGCTGAGCCGCCACTGCGAGGACAGGGGCTCGCCATCCAGCGCGAAGTCCTTCACCCTCGCCTGGGCCTGCTTCGCCACGTCGAAGACAGCCACGCGCAACCCATAGGGAGCTGAACTCGCCCGGACCACTGCCGCCGCACCCAAGCGGGCATACAGCGGAAAGTTGAATCGGTTGCGAGACCCGTCCGAGAGCGAGTCCAGCGCCGCAATGTCCAGCGCCACGACCGTAACTCGGTCACCGAAATCCAAGTCACGCTGCAGAATGGCCCGAATGGAGTCGCCGTGCTCGCCCTCCACGGGGAGCACCAGCACGCCCGGCCTTGTACCTGGCGTGTAGGTGAGCCCGATCCGCACGCCGCGCGTGGTATCCACGTTCTGGGCACTCACAGGGTAAGCGCGCACGCCAATCGCTAGCGCACCCGCTAAAAAAGCCTTCCCCCAAAAACGCGGCGCTCTCGGCATCAACGGATTATTCGAGGATCGAAGCTGAAGATAACCGTTAGTGCGTCGTCGCTGAAACCGTCCGGCAGAGGGCCGAAGGCACGCTGGCGCGCAGCGGACTCTACCGCACCGAGCGCCTCCACGTCGAACCAGTAGACGCCGGAGCTGCGCCGCAACCTGATGTCGACCACGCTCCCGTCTCGCCGGATGATGAATACGACCTCTGCGCTCAGCGTCTGCGCGCTTCGGGGATTGAACCGCAGGGCAATCTGGCGAACTACGTTCTCGAGGTACGCAGGAAACGGGAACTCGATCCCCGGAGTGGACACGTTGGCCACGTCTGCGCC
The DNA here is from genome assembly GCA_035559375.1 of Gemmatimonadaceae bacterium. Taxonomy (GTDB): domain Bacteria; phylum Gemmatimonadota; class Gemmatimonadetes; order Gemmatimonadales; family Gemmatimonadaceae; genus DATMBI01. Next base: position 1,049 of record DATMBI010000305.1, read on the forward strand.
CCTCCCACCTTCCGGCCCACCACCTGCCTTGGTGGCTGCCTCGTCGCGGCGCGAGCTACGTGCCTCGGGTACAGGCGTGGCCTTGGCCGGGGCGCGGCGCACCGGTGCCGCCTTGCGTTCCGACACCGCCGGCTCTCGCGGTGCATCCAAGCGCTTCGGCGGTGCCTCAGGCGCTCCAGCCACGGTCGGCTGCTCGGTCACCACCCCTACTGCACGCGCTCCAGCTGGTGCAGCGACGAGCGTTACCCGGTAAACCGGTGGCATGACTGCGCCCCCACCTCGACCGGCCTGCACGACCAGTAAAGCGAGAGCAAGGTGCAGGCACACCGACAATGCCGCCGAATACCCGAACCGGCCGCTGCGCACTCTGAGCGCGGCAGCACGCACCCCTACTTCTCCGCCTCCGGCTCTACGATGAAACCGACGTTGGAAACGCCAGCGTTGCGCATGACGGCAAGTACTCGCAGCACATAGCCAAGTTCCACCCGCGAGTCACCACGCAGATATGCGCCCTGCCGAGCGCGACCCTCCGCTAGGGCCCGGAACGCAGCCCTGAACTCACCGAATGTCATGGGAGTGTCGTCCACATAGACAGTGCCATTTCGATCGACTGTCACCACCAAGCTACTACGCGCCTCGAGTGGCCTGGCCTCCGCCACAGGCAGCTCGACCTCCACGCCACCCTGCATCAGAGGAGCCGTGATCATGAAGATCACCAGCATCAGGATCATCACGTCTATGAGCGGCACGACATTGATGTCGGCGTTCAATGGCAGTCGTTCGCGCCGCCGTCTCATGGCCATGGATCCCTCCGCTCGAACTATATCCTGCCTTCCCGCACCAACAGAGCGATCAGCTCGGAACCGAAACCCTCGAGCTCGCCATCGATACGGTTGAGCCGGGTGGCGAAAATGTTGTAGGCAAACACTGCTGGGATGGCCACGGCCAGACCGAGCGCGGTCGCCGTCAGCGCCTCAGCTACACCGGGCGCAACTGCACCGATGTTCCCCGAACCACGGGTGGCAATACCGATAAAGGCGTTGATCACGCCGAGAACAGTACCCAGCAGCCCGATGAGCGGACTCACCGACCCTATCGTACCCAACCAGGGAACGTACCGACCCAGGGCATCGCGTTCCGCCTCCGACTGGCTCGCGAGTACCTCGCGCAACGCCTCTACCTGAGCAGCACTCAATCTGGCACCGCGGTCGGCGGAGGCGGGAATCGCTGGCGTGGTCTCGGTGAGAAAGATGTTGGCGCGCTCCAGTACCCGCGTGAATGGGTTGGAGGCGGTCACAGCTGCAAGCGACACGGCCTCCGAGAGCGACTGCACACGCTCGAAGCGCCTCAAGTACTCGAAGCCGTTACGCTGAGCACGGCGAAATTCGCTCCACTTCGCGAAGATGAGCGTCCAGCTCGCCGCAGAGAGCAGCGCCAGCACAGCCAGTACCACGCGCGTAACGGGCGTGGCCGCCAGCACCAACTGCCAAGCCGTCGTCGGTACAGCCTCTCCCACTTGCGCAAAGACCCATGTGAGCGTCATCGAACTGACCTGTCGAGTTCAGAGAAATAGCGCAGCGTGCGACGCAACCCCTCTTCTAGCTCCACCTCTGGCTGCCATCCCAGCAACTGCCTCGCCTTGCTTACGTCCAGCGCCGAGCGTAACTGCTCCCCTGGCCGCGGCGGCGCGTACTGGATGTCGATCGATCGCTCCGCAACCCCACCCAAGAGCTCCGCAAGCTGCAGCACGGACGTCTCCACTCCCGTGCCGATATTGAACGACCGGCTGTCGAGACGCTCGGCAGGCGGAAGATCAGCTTGCAATGCCGCGAGATTCGCGCGCGCTACGTCCTCCACGAAGACGTAATCGCGCGTTTGCCGACCGTCGCCATACACGGTGATGGGACGACCCTCTAGAACCCGACCGCAGAAAATAGCCACTACACCCGCCTCGCCATCGGCACGCTGGCGCGGCCCGTAAACGTTGGAGTACCGAAGCGCCACCGTGTCCAACCCGTGTACTCGGGCATAGTACGCGAGATAGAGCTCCACCGAAAGCTTAGCCACTCCGTACGGCGACTGCGGATCCTTGGGCGCCGTCTCGGGAGTCGGGATCGCGGCGAAGTCGCCATAGATGGCCCCGCCAGTCGAGGAGAACACAAAGCGACAGGGCCGGCCAGAAGCACGGACAGCCTCCAGCAAGTTGAGGCTGCCAGCGATGTTCTGACGAGCATCGGCAGCAGGATCGGCCACGCTCTTCCGAACGTCGATCTGAGCAGCTAAGTGACAGACTGCGTCGAAGCGCCCCTCCCGGACCAACTCCGCTGCCGCAGCGGATCCGGCGTCCAGGCGATGAAACCGCACCCCTTCGGAAACGTTTTCCAAGCGGCCGGTGGAGAGGTCGTCCAAAACTTCGACCTCGTAACCTCGAGCCAACAGAAGGTCGGTGACGTGGGACCCTATGAAACCAGCGCCCCCAGTTACCAGTACTCTGCCCCCAGTCACAACTCCACGCTCCGGTCGGGACGCGACCGCCGCCGGTGTGGCAACCAATGACCTCCCTCGAGCGCAAGAAGAACGACTGACAATGGCATCTCGCTACGCCGATGGTCCCAGAGTCTCCGTGGACGTCGGTTGCCTAACCAGCAGCTCCGCATACGCCGGTTCGACTACCGTACCGCTTGTCCGGCGCCAATCTAAACGAAGGTCACCCTCAAAGGGGAGCAGCACCGCCTCTTACGAGATTTTACAAGACGAAGGCGGCAGGGAATCGCTCCCTGCCGCCTCCAGCGGGTACCAGACAGCCTCAGAACGGGAGATCGTCCTCTCCGTCTTCCAACACTCCGGGGAAGTCCTCGAACTCGTCCCCCGCATCGGCTACACCGGTGCGACCAGCTTCGGTCCTGACACGAGCGCCACCCTCGCCACTATCGCCACCCCGTGGCGAACTCAACATGATCATCTCGCGCACATTGATCTCGGTCGTGTAGCGCGTCTGACCGTCACGCCCCTGCCACTCCCTGTATTCGATTCGCCCCTCGACGTAAAGCCTGTCGCCCTTCTTCACATAGCGCTCGACGACATCGGCCAAGCCACTCCCCCCACTACCCTTCGTG
>DATMBI010000306.1:0-2756 GCA_035559375.1 Gemmatimonadaceae bacterium
AGCACTGATAGCGCTCCTTCTGCCCCAGGGCCAGGTGGAGCAGCACCTTCCGGCCGTCGCGCAGGATGCCCCAGGCGCACAGCAGCGCTTCCTGCGTGCCGCCCTGTTGACGGAGTGTCTCGTAGATCGCGTCGACGAACAGGTACTCCAGCTCATAGCCCGAGAGATCTCGCGTCGCAAAGGCCTCGTACTCTTCCCACAACGCCTCCGTGATCACTGACCGCGCTGCGGCTCAGCAGCCGCGTGCCCGTCGCATCGGTGAAGGCCTCGTCGTCGCTGTGCCCCCGCAAGAAGGCCCACAACCAACTCTCGAACGGCTCGGCGACTGCGCGCACTTGCGGCCGCCACACCGGCAGGACCCCTTCGGCCGTCCGGAGCTGCCGCGGCTTGTACCCGTTGCGATACCCGCGGTGCGGCTCGCTCGCCTCGGCGCGCTCATAGGGGCCGCGCTCGAGATGATCGGTCACTTCCTGCTCCAGCAGTTCCTGCACCACGCGCTGCGCCCCCAGGCGGATGAGCGCGCTCGCGACGTCGCCCTCGCCAGGCTCGCCCTCCGCGAGCAGCGCGGCTATCGCTTCTCGCACCTGCTGGCTGGGTGGTACTCTGGTCATGGTCTGGGCTCCCCTCTGGCCACTTTCCCGGTGGCCTGTGATGGTTGCACATCACCTTAGGGTAGCCCAGGCCGTCAGCTATTTACATCCAGTTTAGGACTTGACCCGGCGGCGCATGCGGTCGTCCGAGATGCCAAGGCCGCGGGTGTTTGGATTGCGCAGGAAGTGCGCGAGATCATGTTTGACCCGGAGTCGTGAGGGGACCAATATGTGAAAGGAAATTCGTAATGTGCTATTTGCGAGCAATCTCGGCATTGCATTTGGCGCAGGATCTACGAGGCCAAAATTGTCATCCCTCAGTGAGTCGAACGGCAACCGCGTTTTCGTACGTCATTCCGACGACGGTCCGGCTGATTGAGCACAGAAGGCTTAGCCGATGCCAACGTCAGGCAACCCTCTCACAATGGCTGCTCTTGAACCACGGGCGTCACGTACTCACGCTGGCTGTCTTGCAACCTCGAAGGCATTGTCCCTGTCCAAGTGGTCAGGCGGCTAACGTGGCGCTCCAGCCGCTCCAGCCGACGCCAGCTCACTTCGCTCGCTTGGCGCGCGCGAAACGGCTTTGGGCGGCGCGCGACAGATGACACGGGTGCGGCCCGCCAGACCGGTCGATGCCGCCAGTTGGGCTCGCCTTAGGGCGGCACTCTGGCCCGCTGAGCCAAAGGCGGAACTAAGGCGCGAAGTTGATCAGTTTTTCGCCGGGCGGCTACGCCATGTCAGAGCGGTTTTCATGGCCGAGGCGGAATCCGGGCGCATCGTAGGGCTCGCTGAGATGAATATCCGACCCTATGCTGAAGGTTGCTCCACCGACCGCGTCGCCTTCTTGGAGGGCTGGTACGTCGAGCCACAGTACCGGCGCCGAGGCATTGGTGCGGCCCTGATCGGGGCGGCGGAGCGGTGGGCGGTAAAGAACAGGTGCAGTGAGTTTGCATCCAATTCCCTGCACGACAACGAGCTGGGCCGTGCCGCGCATCTGGCCGTAGGCTTCGAAGAGGTAGAGGTCACGCGTCACTTCCGAAAGGAGCTTCGGTTGGCGGCTGACAAGCGGTTCCAGCGGGCAGACCGTCGCTCCGCTCCGGCCCGTCGCTGAACCGGAGCGTTAGTGTCAGACGGCATCATGGCCCCGCGGGGATGCAAGAAAACTGCCATGCGGGCGGTGACGGCCCGCGAGTTCGGCGAGCCAGGATGATGCCGTCAACGGCGTCAGGTGTGTTGCGTTCGTTCTGGAGCATGCCGACTGCGGACGTGCTGTCCGCACTGCACTCGTCGCCCAGTGGTCTCACGGCAGCCGCCGCCAAACGCCTCGCTCGCACCGGGCCGAACGTGCTTGGCGAGCGCAAGCGCTCCGATACACTGGCGTTGCTGCTCCGGCAGGTCACAAGCCCTCTCGTCCTGCTCCTGATCGCCGCAGCGGTGCTGTCCTTCGCGCTGCATGACCCCACGGATGGAATCATCATCTTGAGCATCGTGGGCGTGAGTGCGCTGCTCGGCTTCTGGCAAGAACATGGTGCCGCCACGGCGGTCGAGAGGTTGTTGGCGACAGTCGCGGTGAAGGCTTCCGTTCTGCGCGATGGGCGTCAGACTGAGATTGCCGTTGACGAATTGGTACCGGGCGACGTGGTGCTGCTCTCTGCGGGCTCGAGTATCCCGGCAGACTGCCTGCTGCTCGCCGAGCAGGACCTGTTCGTGGACGAGGCCGCGCTCACGGGAGAGAGTTTCCCCGTAAAAAAGGAAGTCGGCCCCGTGCCCGCAGACGCGCCGCTTGCCCGGCGCGACAACGTCCTCTTCCTGGGGACGCACGTGGTCAGCGGCAGCGGACGGGCCCTGGTCGTGCACACCGGGAGGTCGACCGAGTTCGGAGCGATCTCCGCGCGACTCCGCTTGCGCCCGCCTGAAACGGAGTTCGAGCAGGGGGTGCGCCGCTTCGGCTACCTGCTGATGGAGATCACGCTGGTGCTGGTGATCGTCATCTTCGCCTTCAACGTCTACCTCCATCGGCCAGTTCTGGACTCCTTCCTCTTCGCGCTGGCGCTCGCGGTGGGCCTCACGCCGGAGTTCCTGCCGATGATCATCACCGTGACCCTCGGCCAGGGCGCGCTGCGGATGGCACGCGGGCAGGTGGTCGTGAAGCGGCTAGCTGCGATC
>DATMBI010000307.1:0-11568 GCA_035559375.1 Gemmatimonadaceae bacterium
TACCACCAGGCGGCCCAGCAGCGGCATTCCAGGCATCGTACGGTAGTAGTGGTTGAACACGTTATCGGCGTTCACGGACCAGAGAAGATTTCGAGCACCTACTGGCGGACGCCAATTGATCCCGGCGTCGAAGATTATGGAAGTCCGCACGCCTTCGTACACGTAGGTTCCGGCAGCGCCGGGACGCGGGAACTTCACCCCTGTGGCGTAAACACCGGAGTTGACCGGATAGGCATTCGTGTAACGAGTGCGCACGTTGAATCCCCAAGCCCGATTCTCGTCGCGGAACTGAAGTTGCAGCGTCCCCTTGTTGTCGGGTGCATTGAGCATCAGGGGCAACTGGTTGCTGCTCGTAACCTGTGGAAAGACGTTGTCGCTTACCCAGCTATAAGTCGTGCTCAGTGTCCAGTAGTCGTTGAGCACCACGTCCAAAGCTACGTCCACGCCGCGCACTGTAATCGTCTTGTTGTAGCTCGTGTAGGTGGCGTACACGTCGCGGGCGCTAGCGAAGCGCTCGTCTGCGAAGGTGACGATCCCCAGCGGGAGCGGTGCGAAGCTTCCCGACACATTGGCGGCTATCTGGGCGGCTGCTGCCTGCGCTTGCGCCTGTGCCTGTGCTGGGGGTACACCCATCTGCTGCAGTGCCTGGGCGATAGGTGGAACGAGCTGTTGGCTCAGGTAGCTTTGCAGCGAGGTCCGGTTGAAGAGGACGTTAGGTGTGGCCAAACCGGCTGGGTTGCCCACGTCGCCGCGCTTCTCCTGCCATAGGTCGATGGACAGGCGAGCATTGTTGCCGATAATGCCTTTGTAGCCGATCTCGTAGGAGTTATTGAAAGAGGCCTTGATGGGTTCTATGTCGCGGATCTGCTCCGGTGCGAGATTGGCGCTCGCTGGAGCGCCTAGGAAGCGAATCTCCGTTCCCACCTGGTCGGGGGTCGGACGGAGTCCCGCCATGTACTGTACTAGCTGTTGAGCCAGAGCTTGGGCCTGCGCCGCAGGCACGCCCAGGGCCTGGATGCCCGGGGCCAGTCCGGCGGCGAGCTGCGCGGCGTTCGCGCCTATCACGCCGGGCAGCGCAACCGACGCGGAGGCGGGGAACCATTGCGATTCGCCTTGGGGGCCGGCGAAGATGGTCCGCATGCACAGTCCTCCACTCACGCTGGCCGGGCAGTCCCGCTTGAAGTTCCAGCCGCGCTTCGGTGGGTTCCCTACGGCCCGGATGTTGTAGGGTAATCCGGCGATATTGCGTGCCTGAATGAGATCCAAGAACCAGGTGAAGTTGGCAGGTGTCCCGAAGGCCCGGTTGTAGGTAAAGCGCAGGTTATGCGTTTCCGAAGGCTTGAAAAGCAAGGCGGCCCGGGGCGAAACCTGCGTTCCATCGATCTGGTCGTTCTTGTCCACACGCAGTGCAGCCACCAAGTCCCAGCGGCGTCCCAGGCGAGTCGTGGACTGTATGTACCCGCCTATCTCACGCACGTCGTCTATGTCTTCGTTGCGGCCGTTGATCGTGTTACCCGTGCGCGGGTTGGTGAAGATGTAGTCCAGGCCGTACACGAAGTCCTGCCAGGGGCGCGGAGTGATACCGTGCTGTAACTGAGCGGCGAAGACCCTGGACTGATCCACGATCGGCTGTCCGCTACGCAGCAGGAACGTGCCGCGCAAGTCCAGCGAGTCGTCGTTGCCGGAGTTGCTGAAATTGGCGAAGGCCTGAGCGAAAAAGCGGCCGATTCTGGCACGTTGTTGCAGGCTGAGGTACGTCCAGTTGCGGGCCTGAGCTGTCCCGTTGGCACCCGTGTACTCCAGGGCGTTGCCGATCCGCGAGAGGCCCACGGTAGTTACGTATTCGCTGTTGGTAGTGGGGCGAACGTCGAGGCGCAGTTCGCCGACAGCGCGCTCGATTTCGAAGTCGCGCACGTTAGGCTGCCCGCGCCTTCCCGGTGGCGCAGCGCTGGGAAACACATCGGGCTCACCTGGATCGTAACGCGGAATCGTGTAACCGACGGTATCTCGTGCCGTGTAACTGCTGAAGTCCGTGGCTTTGAAGTACTCGCCGGAGATCTTGAAGCCCAGCTTGTCCGAGACGAGGGCAGCGTGGCGCAACGATCCCCTGAAGAGCGACTGCCCGCCACCGTCGATCGTGAGGGAAGTACCCTGGGCTGTAAAGGGCGATTTGGTGATGATATGCAACACACCGTTGGAGCTATTCGGACCGTACAGGGCTGAGGCCGGCCCCAACAGAACCTCTACTCGTTCGATGTCGTCGTTAGTCGAGGTGAACAGCAGCGGCACGTTGACTCGCAACGACGGAACGCCCGCAAAGCGATAGTCCTGCAACGTTAGGAGAGCACCCGAAAAAGCGTTGTTGAACCCCCGTGCCACTACGTTCGCTTGAGCCACTCCTCCCCGACTCACATCCACGCCAGCCAATCCTTGGATGTGGTCTGCGACTGTGACGGCCGGTTTCTCCTGTATCTGGCGCAGCTCCACGACCGACACCGACGCTGGTGCATCTAGAGCCTTTTCTTCGCGGCGCGAGGCCGTGGTAACTACCGGGTTCAGTTCTATCGCGGACTCCGTGAGTTGCACGTTGGCGGTCGCCGTTCCGCCAGCGCTGACGGTAACGTTGGCTACCGAAGCAGGTGCGAAGCCGATACGCGTTACGCTTACGTTGTAGGTTCCCGGTGGCACGCTGGCCAAGCGGTAGGTGCCGTCCTCGCGGGTAGAGGCGCTGAATGTCGCTCCCGCACTGGAAGCGCGTACCTGCGCTCCCGCTAGCGGGCGACCGGTACGGGCGTCAGTAACGCGCCCTTCGATCGCCCCGCTCTGAGCCGCTGCTGTGGAGGCTGTCCAGAGCAGCACTGCGCATGTGAGTGACCAACCGAGCAGACGACGCAACATAGCGATCCCTCCGATGGGGAAGAGTGCCGAAAACGACGGGGCGAAAATACCACTCGCCCTATCGGCTAGGCTATAGGGTCCGGCCCCGAAGGCGCCGATCACCTAGGGTGAACGCCGATCTTGCAGCTCGTCTTTTGCAGTTGAGACGAGACGCCGCGCCGTAGTAAACTGGGCTGTAGCTATGCGGCTATTGCGAGCTAGCCTTCTTTTTTCGGCTGTCTGGGCGATCGGTGCCACTCCCGGCTCAGGGGGAGCGCAGCAATCGACACCGGTTCTGCTCCGGCAGTTCTATGGCGAACTGGCGCTCGAAGTGCGGGAGGCGGGCGGTGGAGCGCTGCATATTGCCGCAGCTGACTCGCAGCGATCGGTGGTCGTTCTGCTCTTGAGGAGCGACCTGGCCCGCTGGGCAGACACGGCCATGCGGCTCGTCGCCGTGCGAAGCAAAGAGGGCCGTGCCCGGGCGCTGGCTGAGGGCCCTGGGGTACGCGGTGGCTCGCTGTCTCTCACGCGCGTGGCCTCGGCGGCGAAGGTCACTTGGACGTTGTTCCTTGCCGACGGCGATTTCGTGAGCGTCCAGACGCCGCTTTCGGAGCACGAGGTCCGTAGCTTGGTCGCGGCGCTCAAACGGCTGGCGGGCGGTGCGGGGAGGAGGAGCTAGCGCTTCGATCGCGCTGCGGGAGTTTCTAGCCGTTGCCTAACGCTTACCTTCCTGTCGCAGCAGATCTCTCGTACGCAGCGCCTCGCTGTTGGTCGGGTCGAAGAGGAGTCCCGCATCGATCTCGCGCAACGCTTCCGACCGGCGCCCCTGCTCCAAGAGAAACCGAGCGCTGTAAAAACGTGCCATGTAGAGCGATGGGTCGAGCACGGCTGCCCGCTGGAAGCTGGCCAGAGCGCTGTCGGGTCGACCTGAACGTGCCCAGAGACCGCCCAGGTTGAAGTGAGCCAATGGCTCTCGAGGGTCCAGTTCCAAGGCGCTACGGTAGGCTTGCATGGCACCAGCTAGGTCGCCACGGTCCGCTCTAGCGATGCCGAGGTTTACCCAGACCAGCGGTTGCAAGCGATCCAGTGCCAGCGCACTCTCGTACGCCGCAGTCGCCGCCGCGAAGTTGCCGCGCTCCGCTTCGGCAAGTCCCATGTTCACCAGTATCGCCGGGTTGGCAGGATCCACCTCCGCTGCCTTTCGATACGTGGCAATCGCGGCTTCGACATTGCCACGGTCGCGCAGCCGGTCAGCCAGATAGCCCAGAGCGACGGCCCAGCGCCCGCGCAGTGCGTCCTCGCGTTCTCCCGCGGCTGCGAGCTGCTGGGCGAGGAAACGATGTGTGGCGGCGTCGCTTCCTCGTGCGTAGTGAAGTGCTGCCAGTGCGAGCGCTGCGATGTCGACATCTGCGTCCTGTGCCAGTCCACGCAGTCGTCGATCTACCTCCCGTTCCAGGCGCGCATCCGGTTCCAGCCACGTTTCTACGAACCAGGCCAAGCCAGCGTACAGAGCAGCACGGTGGCGTTCTCCGGGCACCAGGACTAGCCGTGCCGCACTTACCGCGTCGCGAACTGAGCGTGCTTCGATGAGTGCTGCGACAGCGCGCGCTCTGGGCTTGAGCGGCCCGTACCAGGCGCGCACTACGGAATCGAGCGCTGTCTCGCTGCGTTCCACATGACAAGTACGGCAGGCACTCCGGATCCCGAGTGCCGAATCGAGCCCCGGACGCGGAACGGCGATGCTGTGGTCGGAGCGTTTGTACGGAATAGCATCCCCTAACTCGGGCTGCTGCAGGTAGGGCATGTGGCACGAGACACAGGCGCTACCTGCAGAGCCGACTAAATGGTGGGTATGAGATTCGATGTCGAGCGCCTTGCTAGCGTGGCAGGCCGTACATTGGGCGTCATCGAACCGACCAGCGAGGCTGCGGCCCCATTGGTCTCGGTAGCCTTGGGAGTGGGGATCGTGACAGCTGGTGCAGGACATTCCGCCGTTGATGTAGCAATCCGACCACAGGTGTCCTTCCTGATAGCCGAAGGTCCGTATCCTGCCGTCGGGGTGGTGAGCAGCGTCGCCGAGCTGAGGGAGTCGCAGCGAGTAATAGTCCTCGACGGGAAGTCCGCTGAGGTAGCCGCTGCGGATGCGGTCCTTGAGTGCGTGGCATCCGAAGCACACCCCTAATGACGCATCCTTAGATAGTGTCCCGAGCGGTTGCATCGCCAGCTCGCCTCGCGCCAGCGCTGACGAGTCTCGTACGGCGATCAAATGCCGCCCTGCGGGCCCATGACATGACTCACAGGTGATCGCCAACGACGTGAAGCGCGTGGCGTAGCCCCGCTTCGTGCTGTCCAACGCCGCAGTTACCTGGCTACCGTGACACCCCTGACAGTTGTTGAAGCGGGGGATATCGCCCAACACCCTCGCAGGCGGCCAATCGGCGCACTCCGATAGGCGGAGAGCGGAGGTAATGGGCACCCAGCCCCGATCCGCCCGGCCGATCGTGTTGCAGAACCACGTCCGGCCTTGGCGGCTGTAATCGAATGGAAGGAACCGGTAGGTGCCGTCGGGGAACCGGACCAGGAAACCCTGAGTTCCACCGCCCTCCATGTGGCCACCGCCGATGACCGCCACGGGTCGGAGAGCTACCTCGGGGAGATCGCCGTGCCTGACTACGAAGACCGGACGCCCCTCTCGCTTCTCCACGCTGACCCGCGCATCGGCAAAGCGCAGGGTGGTCCCTGCCAGCGTAGGTAACACCGGCAACGAATCGATGGACCCGCCAGCGGTTGCGTGAACGGAGCGGCGCCAGGCCGCATACTGCTGGGGGTGGCACTCAGCGCAGGGCTCGGGACCGGCGAAATCCGCGAGATCGAACGCCGCCCGGGGCCGGCTGGTGGGACGAGGCAGAGCTGGCAACGGTCGGGCAGAATACTGCGTGGCTCGTTTTCGCCAGAGACCCACGAGTGCTAACGGGGCGAGCGCGAGCAGCAATAACGCGCTACGGCGCCAAAGAGATCTCGCGGGCCGGTTTCTTCGGCGCGCGGCGCCCGCGCTCGCACGGCGTGCACGCTCACTCGAGCGTTGCGACCTTGTCATCGATACCGCCGGCTCCACTCGGGCCCACTGCAGCGGCAGAGCCTGCGAATGTGCATAACCAGCGAACGTATCTCGATGGCTGAAAGGGTTGCGCCGTAGGCAGGCATCGCACTGCTCTTGTTCATTATCGCACCCCCTCCGTAAATCGTGTCGAAGAGGGCGTCGTCGCTCCGCTGCGACATGGCTGCCGAGGAGGCGTGGCGAGCAGGTGGCACTGGCAAAAAGCGCGCGTTAGGGCCGTCGCCCTCGCCGTTGGGGCCGTGGCAGGGGGCACAATAACGCCCGTAGAGAAATGTCGCCTCGCGGTTCCAAGCCGTGACCTCTCGGTTACGTCGTGTCGTTGCCGCTGGAGTGCGCGCTGCAGCGCGCCCGGCCAGAAACTCCACTAGCAGGTCGCGAGTCAGCTCGTCCATCGGTACGCGAGGCATTATGCTGCCGGGAACGACACTGTCTGGGTACTCCAGCATGGCCGCCACGTACTCCGGGGAGCGCCGACCGGCGACGCTGTCCAGCGGCGGTCCTAAGCGGCCTCCCACACCGTCCAGTGTATGGCAACCCAGACATGGCAGTCGGTCACGTATCAGCGCCCGAGCCTTAGCGGCACGAAACGCTCTAGAGGTCAGCGGGCGGGCCAGCCGTGCAGACGTGCCAGCCCGCTGCCCCCTCGCGACGCCCGGCAGGAACGCCAGCGCTAGAAACGTCCACGCGATGGACCTGGCTTTCAATGCGTCACGTTGTCTTTAGTCCAGCGCTGGAACCAGCTCCGCAAGTAGAGCTGCGTTCGCATCAGGTTCGACGGCCGGGACGAAGTCCCGTGCCATTCCTCGTTGAAGCGCACCATCGCCGTCGGTACTTTGCGGTACTTCAGCGCCTGGTAGAACTCCTCGGTTTGGGAGATCGGTGTACGGAGGTCGAGCACTCCGGTCATGAGCATCGTCGGTGTCTTCACGTTACCGACGTACATGATGGGCGATCGCCTCAGGTACTCGCTGGGATCCTCCCAGAAGGGGCGTTCGAAGTTGCGGTACCAACCGGGCCCGTCGGTCGTCCCGACGAAGCTCATCCAGTTCGTCACTGGACAGTTCGAGCTGGCCGCCGCGAAGCGGTCAGTGTGACCGACGATCCACGCGGTAAGCACCCCGCCTCCGGAGCAACCGAAAACGTACATCCGGCGTGTGTCGATGTAACCGCGGCCGACCACCGTGTCGACTCCGGCCATCAAATCGTCGAAGTCCTTGCCAGGGTAGGCATTCTTGATGGCGTTGCCGAACGCTGACCCGTATCCAGTCGAACCGCGGGGGTTCGTGTACAGCAGCACGTAGTCGTTGGCCACGTGCTCCTGGCGGGTGAACGAGAACCCTACGTTGTACATCGAGTGTGGCCCGCCGTGGATTTCCAGTAGCAGCGGATACTTGCGAGACGGATCGAAATCGGGAGGCTTCACTATCCACCCTTGTATGCGCAACCCGTCGCTGGAGCGGTACCAGATCTCCTCTACTTCGCCCAATTTCTTGCCCGCCAGGACGTCGTCGTTCACCGCAGTTAGACGCTGCGGCTGCGGCTGGGCCACGTTGAACGCTACCACGTCGTTAGGCCGTTGCGCGGTACTCATGACACCCACGGCCAAGCCGCTGGCACCGATGTCGGTGATCGACAGAACCTGCGCGCCCTTGGTTACCTGCCGCACTTCGCCCCGCAAGGTCGCGAAGTACAGGTTTCGCGTTCCTTCGTTCTCGGCACTGAAGTAGATCCCGCTTCCGTCACGCGCCCACACGAGTCCCTGCGGCGAGCGATCCAACGACTCGGTCAGGACTCGAGGGCTGGAACCGTCTGCGTTCATGACGTAAAGCCGGGAATCGCGCCAGGTATCGTCAGTGTAGTCGTAACCCGTGTACGCGATATAGCGGCCGTCGGGCGAAGGAGTCGGTTGGCCGTCCGGTCCCGAACGTGTCGTGAGCTGGCGGATCGCCCCGGTGGTCACGTCGACAGCGTAGATGTCGCTCTGCCGCCATGCGTATTCGGCTTCGGGGATACGCGTAGCCTGGAAGACTATCGTGCGACCGTCCGGCATCCAGTTCGGCGCCCCGTGATCCCAGTCTCCGGTAGTAAGCTGCCTGGGTGTGCCGCCGTCCGCCGGCACCACGAAGATGTGCATGTAGCCGTCGTCCGTGAACCCGATACGATCCTGGCGGTAGTCGAGGCGAGTGACTACGCGCGGCGGTTCCACCCAGCGGGCACCACGTGGTGGTTGCGGCATCGGGATGTTCCAGCTCTCGCGCTTGGGCACGCGCATCCTGAACGCGATAGACTTGCCGTCGGGAGACCATTGGATGTCACTCGGTGCTTCGGTGAGCCGCGTGATCTGAGAAACAGCGCCCTCGGCATCCATCCAGCGCACGAAGATCTGCGTACCGCTGGGCTGACCAGGTGCGAGGTATGCGATGCGCGATCCATCCGGCGACCATTCCACGTTGCTGCCATTGAGCAGGAAGCGATTGCGTGAACCGTCGCTGTTCATGATCCAGAGCGAAGATTCCCAACGATCGTTGAGCTTGTCTATCCAGCGCCGCGTATAAATGATCTGCTTGCCATCCGGCGAAAGCCGCGGAGTCTGCACGTCCTCCCATTCCAAGTATTGCTCGATCGTGAGTCGGTCCCGTTGCTGCGCCGCAACCTGCTGACTTCCTGCAGCGATGACCAGGGTAGCGATAGCGAAAGAAAGGTGGCGCATGGGGCATCCTCCGTGGTGCACTGCCGTATAGTGCGGCGCTGGACTTGGCCGCCCTTGTAGTTTGAGGGCCGATGCGAACTCCCGCTAGGTACCGGCATCAGCCGTACGCGGCGCTAGCGCACCGGTCGTTCCGCCGCTTTGTCGTTAGCCTGCTCTCGATGACCATGGCAGCTCAGCTCCAGGCGGTCGTGATCGCCTGGTACGTCTTTCGTCTTACGCGGGACCCGCTCGTCCTAGGATTGCTGGGCCTAGCCGAAGTCGTGCCGTACGTGAGCGTGGCTCTCGTCGCCGGCTATGTAGTGGATCGGCACGATCGCCGCACCGTTTCGGCCGTGGCGTTGGGCGTACTCCTGGCGGCAGCGTCCCTACTCTACGTCACGATGTTGGATGGCGGTCCTCGTTCTGTCTGGCCTTTCTATGCCGTACTGGGCGTGTGTGGGATAGCTCGGAGCTTTCTCCAAACGTCGCGTAGCGCCCTCGTGGCAGAGATCGTACCGCCGGAAGTCTTTGCCAACGCTGCTACATGGCGGAGCTCGACATGGCAATTGGGCACCGTTCTGGGGCCAGCGCTGGGTGGGCTACTGTTGGGGCGCTTCGGTGAGCGAGTGGCATTGGCCGCAAACGTCGTGTTGGTGATCGTAGCTTTGACTGCCATGCTGTCCGTACGCCACACGCCAACCGTACTCGCCGCGTCGGGTTCTTTGCGCCGTACTGTGGCGGAAGGTTTGCGCTTTATTCGAGAACAACAGGTCATTCTGGGATCGTTGACCTTGGATCTACTGGCAGTCTTCTTCGGCGGGGCAGTGGCGCTTCTTCCCGCCTTTGCGTCGGACGTGCTGCGGGTTGGTCCCGAGGGCTACGGAATCTTGCAATCCGCCCCCGGAGTCGGTGCGGTGCTGATGGCGCTGTTGCTTGCGCACCGCCGTCCCTTTCGGCACGCCGGTCGTGCGCTGCTGAGTGCCGTCACAGTGTTCGGACTGGCGATCGTCTTTTTCGCGTTGTCCAGAAGCTTCCTGCTTTCGGTCGCTTTGCTAGCGTTGAGCGGTGCAGCGGACAACGTGAGCGCTGTCATTCGCTCTACTTTGATCCAGGTCATGGTGCCTCCGCACCTGTTGGGACGGGTTTCCGCTGTCAATGCGATTTTCGTGGGCAGTTCGAACGAGTTGGGTGCGTTCGAGAGCGGGGTAACCGCGCGCATGATGGGCGTGGTGCCTGCAGTGGTCTTCGGGGGCGCGATGACGCTTGCGACAGTTGCGCTTGTTGCGTGGCGAGCACCTGCAGTTCGCCGGCTCGGGGACCTTTCGCGCTTGACGCCGGGCTGACGTTGTTGCGGTAGGCTCCCCCGCAATTAGCGCTGGGCCGCCTCCGCGGTGGTGCGGTGGGAAGGGTGGGCGCTGGGCTTCCGGTGGGGAGGGTGGAACAATGTGGTGGTCTGGTGGACGGGCGCGCAGCATGTTGCGCGAAGCTTCTGGCATTTGCAGAGTCCGGAGACATGACCGCGGGCGTGTGTGTCTGCCTGGTGGACTCTGGGTGCTCCTCGGGTTGGTGGGAAGCGGTGTGGCCTGCAGGACGGACGAAATCGTGACACCGCGGCCGGTGCAGCGGCAGATACCGCAGGTGGGGGGCGATGCGCACCTAATTCACTGGGGCGCGTTGGGCGACGACAGCCTCTGGGCGTACATATCCGCGTCCCGGCGGCAAGCGGACGTAGGTCTCAGATCTCCGGGCAGGAAGGGGATGGATAAGGGACGCGTACTGATTGGCGCTAGCGAGCGCGTAGTTGCTTTGCAGTCTCTGGAGAGCGAACCAGGCGTGCAGTTGCTGCGTGCGGATACACTCCTTCCCATTGCGAAGGTGCTACTGACGGACAAGCGAGCTCTGCGTGCACTGCGCGACAACCCGTTCGTGGAATACGTCGAGCCAGCTGCGTTCGTAGACCCGCACAGCCGCCGGACGCTCGGATGGGCTAGCCTGGCGTGGGGATGCGGCAAGGAGCAGTACATGGGCCCGCGAGCGAATAGCTACATCTGGCCCGGCGATCTTCTGCCATGGAATTATCGAGTGATGAACATCGACAGTGCGTGGATCTATTCGAACGGACGTGGCGTCACTATCGGCATCGTCGACACAGGCGTAGACGAGAATGTCGGTGAACTGAACGCGTTCTTCGATTCGTTCATGAGCGGGGGGCGTGTGTTCGACAAAACAGCCACCAATCCGGCGTACGACGCTAGCAATCCATGGCACGACAACTGCGGGCATGGAACCAGGATTGCAAGCGTCATAGGAGCGCCGCGCAACGGCTACGGAATAGTCGGAGTGGCTTGGGGTGCCAATCTCTACGCAGTCCGCGTGGACGACGACGTGATTCTCACAGAAGTGGAGGCTACACGGCTCGGAATCAGGGCAGCCGCCAGCAGAGCGAGGATCGTAGCCATGGCCTTCGGAACCTATGCACACTACTCGTCGGTCGCCCAAGAGATCTCCTACTGGTACTACAACTCCGACCGACTGCTCTTGGCCGCTGCCGGTACGACCAACTGCATCGATCCCTTCCACTTCGTCACGTTCCCGGGCACGCTGGAGACGGTCACTACCGTAACGGGCTTTGAGTATGGCGGGGGACTGGCCTGCAATGTGAGCTACGGTTGGCAGGTAGATTTTGCAGCCTATACCAATCAGCCAGCACAGGGACTGCACGGGATGGGCACTACACTCACCGGGATCGACGGCTCCTCCGGCGCAACTGCGGTCATCGCAGGAATGGCTGCCCTCTATTTGTCGCTGAATCCTAGCGCCTCGCGCTCGCAGATACTCACGGCGCTTGCCTACGCTGCGTCGCCAACCGGCTTCAAGTCGCCGC
>DATMBI010000308.1:0-9055 GCA_035559375.1 Gemmatimonadaceae bacterium
GACGCCGACATTGGCTAGCTGAAGGTTGCGGAACCCGCCGGAAACCGGGAACTGCTTGGCTACCAGGGCGTCCGTTACCTTGCGATTCCAGTAGGTGAGGTCAACGCCCAGGCGGTTCTGCAGGAATCCCATCTCGGTACCGCCTTCCCACTCGGTGGAAACCTCCGGCCTCAGGTCGGGGTTACCCAATCCGCTGGGCGCAAGCCCCGAACCCAGCTCCGAGGAAAGCGGTGCAAAGGTGGTGAACTTGTCGAAGGCGTTAGGCTGGCGTCCCGACTTGCCGTAAGCACCGCGAATGCGGAACGTGCTCAAACCGAGCGGAGCGTTCCAGCCAGGCCTGTCCGATGGCACCACCGAGAACGAGACCTTGGGATAGAACACGCCGCCAGCGTTCTCGCCGAACGTCGAACTGTAGTCGTAGCGACCACCCAGCGTAACGAAGGCGAAGTCACGCCAGCCTAGCTGGTCCTGAACGAAGAATCCGCCATTGACAGTTTGGACAAAACGCTCCGTGACGTTGGGTGTCGACCCAGCACTCACGACCTCGAGACCAGGACCCGGAAAGTTCGTGTTACTCCCACCCGAGAAGTTCTGTTTGACGATGAACCCCTGAGCGCCAACGACGAAATCGGATTCCATCCCCAGGATCCGCGACTTCCAGTTGAGCTTGGTGTCCACCGTGTACTGCCGGTCCGAGTTGGCGTCTATGTTCCGCTGGCCTGTAATGTTGTTGCCAGTGAAGCGGTCGACGTCGTAGCGGAAGTAGCGGAACAAGAACGACCGGTCGTCCGTGGCATCCACACCGAACGTAATGTTGGCGGTAATGTTGTCGGTCGGCGTGTAGATCGCGTCGAAAACCCCCGTGAACCGTCCGGCGCGGTTCTCCACTTGCTGCTGAGTCGCCTCACGAAGAGTCATGAAGGCGGCGTTGCCGTACATGTTCCCAGCACCGGTACAACGCCCCGGGGAAGCGAGCGACGACTTGTCGCAGTTGGCGAGTTCCGGCTTGGCGAACATCGCGAGAGAAGTGATGCCGTAGATGTTGTTGTTGTTCTGCGGCACCTGCTGGAGCGCGTCCGCGTAGCTCATGCGGATGCCGAGCTTGAGCGTGTTGAACGGCACCAGCCCCAGGTTGGTCAGCCCCTGGATACGCCGCACCTTGTCCACCGCCAGCCCACCCAGCCAGCCTACATCCATGGGCCCGTTTTCGTCGGCGTAGCGTACCGACGCGAAATAGGTGTAGCCGCCCGTGCCGCCCGTGACCGAGCCATTGAGCGTGGTGCCGTAACCGAGTCCCAGAATCTCCTTGCTAGCGTTGATGCAGAATGGCTCGAACGGCCGAATGGTACGTCCCCAGAAGGTGCTCAGCCGAGCAGCCGCCGTATCGCTCTTGGCAGAGCCGCAGTTGTCCTTGATTCTGCCTTCCGGGTAGTTGAGCGCCGCCTGCTCGGCATTGAAGGACCAGCGAGCCTGTCCTGTGGCACCCTTCTTCGTAAAGATCTGGATCACGCCGTTGGAAGCTTCAGTCCCATAGAGCGTAGCTGCCGCTGCGCCCTTGAGGATTTCCACGCGCTCGATGGTGGAGGGGTCGATGTCGTCCAGTCGAGAGGGCCGTCCGCCGCCGCCAGCACCTACGTTGTCACCGAAGCCACCTCCAGCGTTGATGCGTACCCCGTCCACGAAAACGATGGGTTCGTTGGACATCGAGAGGGAGGCGTTACCGCGGATGCGAATGCGCGCGCCCTCACCGGTGAGTCCCGACGCCGGCAGCACGCTCACCCCCGCCTCGCGAGCCGTTAGCAGCTGAGAAGGCGAGGTAATGGGCGCGAACTGTGGCGGCTGCACCGTAGCGATGGTGTTGCCCAGCTTCTTTACCTCGACCTGCCCGCCCGTGCCCGTCACGACCACCTGCTCGAGTTGCAGTGCCGAGATGGCCACCTCGACATCGAGGCGCGTGGTCTCGCCAGCCTGTACCACGACCTGGCGATTGACCGGAGCGTAACCGATCAGGCGAATGCGCACTTCCACCTGACGTGCCGGAACGCCCGTGATCCGGAAGGTGCCTTGATCGCCGGTGACCGTGCCGATGGTCGTTCCGGCGACGAACACCTGAGCTCCGGCCAGCGGCCGTCCGGACCCCTGTTCGGTCACCCTACCCTCGATGACCCCGGTGGCCTGGGCGGCCACGACCCCGGTGCTGGTCGCCAGCAAGGCGACAGCCCCCAGGAGCCTGCCTTTCCAGCGGACACTACTGAGCATGAGCGCCTCCGTCATGAGAACGTGGAACCAATTGGACCTCCCAACCGTACATCGCACAATCGAATCAACGAAACAACCAACCAGCGCGTACAGGCGTCAGAGACAAGAGAAGCACGGCAACACAACGCGCCATGGACGCTGCGATGCCGCTGCGCCAGGCGCTCTAGTTCGCTCGCAAGCACGCGATGCTCGGCGAGCTGTTCGTGTTGCCTACGTAACCATTGTCGGGCGCCATAATGTGGCTCCCTTGTAGGGCTGTCAATACCTCGCGCCTGGGGCGCCCTCCCTCTCTGGTCGGTCCCGGGTCAAAACCGCACGGTGAAGCCAACCCAAGGGTAGCCGGGGAAGCGCATCTCGCTGGTCAC
Source organism: Gemmatimonadaceae bacterium (assembly GCA_035559375.1). Classification (GTDB taxonomy): domain Bacteria; phylum Gemmatimonadota; class Gemmatimonadetes; order Gemmatimonadales; family Gemmatimonadaceae; genus DATMBI01. The sequence continues at coordinate 2,625 of DATMBI010000308.1, forward strand.
GTTCAAGAACGCCAGGTCGGCACTGAGTCCCTCTCCCAGGAAGCGCAACCCCACCGACACCAAGGCGTCTTCAGCGTCAGGCGGAATCCAGTTTTCGCTGATCAACGCTACCCGCCGAGAGACTCGAGTCTGCCCCCCGACCATCACGATCGGGCGCCGCGCTATATCGCCTCCGTAGTAGCCCCACCCGAGGCCGAGATCGAGGTTGCTTTCTCTATTCCCAGCGGATCCTACCACGTAAAGGATGCCGAGCGAGCCGCTGGATTCTTCGTCGTCGAGCGCTCCCAGCCAACCGAGGAAGCCTCCCACGGCGAGCGCACCGCCGTTGCCCTCCGCCACGGTCAGCTTGGGCGTCAAATAAAGAATGTTGTCACGGAAGAAGTCGCCGGTCGGGAAAGCCGATAGGCCCACGCCCATGCTGAGCCGGTCGCTCCAGCCCCCGGCTACGTGATTGAAAAAGAGCCAGACGTTGTTGAAATACCGCTCTCCTTTACCCAGCGGAAAAGCAGTCGGTGAAAAGAGTAGCCGCGTGGCATTGGGGTTGGGTGCCCAGTACTGGCCGTCGCGCAGTCTCGTCGCCGGGAACTGCTCCACTCGCTGCACAGCGTTGCGCGCGATTGCCATCGCTTCACCGGACTGCAAAATCAGACGCACACTGTCTCGGCTCACCTCCACGATACGCCCGAGCAGCACCGTGCCTCCCTGTAGCTGCACGCGGTGTCTGAGAGTGGTGTCGCTCACGCTGACATGCTCCAGTGGCACGCGCTGAGCCGCAGCGGCACCTGCTCCGAGCACCAGCAGGAGAGCGATTGCGAGCGAGCGTGACCGCGCCATGTAGCCTCCGGAGAAGAACGGTCGCGTACGAAGCATTTCACGGGGGAGCTGATCTCGCTTAAGTTTCCTTGCAGCCAACCCGATCGCTAGGTCGGGCCTCGCGGAACCCCATTATGAACATCCAAGTAATCCCCAAGCAGACCGAAGGCGTCGAGAGACGCCTCGAGATAAAGGTCCCGGTCGAAGAAGTGCGGCAAGCCGAAGAGAAGGCCGCAAGACGGTACGCTAGCCGCGTACGTGTTCCCGGCTTTCGGCCCGGGAAAGCTCCGCCAGCAGTGGTGCTAAAGCGTTACGCTGATGCTATCCGCCAGGAGGCGCTGGAGTCGCTCGTCCAGGCCGCGTACCAGAAGGTCGTCGAGAGCGAACAGCTCAAGCTAGCTTCGCAGCCACACGTACACGATCTCAAGTTCGCCGAGGGAGAGCCGCTGACCTTCGAGCTGCACCTGGAAGTGCGGCCCGAAATCCAGCTGAACCGTACGCATGGCTTCAGGGTCACGCGCACTGTTCGCCCCGTAACTGACGAACAGGTACAAGAACAGCTCGAAGCTTTACACGAGCAGCGAGCCGCCTTAGTGCCGGTCGCAGAAAAGCCGCGAGAGCACGACTTGGTTACCGTGGTACTGGCGTCCGCTGGTACGGGCGAAGCTGTTCCGGAGGGGAAGCAGTATCATCTAGTGTTGGGGGCCGGCCAAGCGATACCAGGCATAGAGGAGCTCATCATGTCCGTCGCCCCGGGCGAGACTGTGGAACGCCCGGTTAGGTGGCCCGACGATTTCCCTGACGAGACCCAGCGGGGCGTCACCAAGACGGTTCGGGTCACGCTCGAGGAAGTGAAGCGAAAGGTCCTACCCGAGCTAGACGATGCGTTCGCGCGCGAGTTGGGCAGCTTCGAGAGCCTGGAAGCTCTTCGCCAGGCCATCCGATCTGATCTTCAAAAAGAGGCTGAGCGCGAGGCGGAAGCCGAGGTGCGGCAGAAGTTGCTGGACGAGATCATCGGTGCGAATCCCTTCGACGTTCCGCCTAGTTGGGTGAGCCAGCTTGCCAACGCGTACGCCGAACTGTATCGCGTCCCCGAAGCGGAGCGCGAGCGCTTCGTTAGCCAGTTCAGGCCGGTAGCCGAGCGCCAGGTACGGCGCGATCTGGTCATCGAAACGCTGGCGGAGCGAGAGGGGTTGACGGCCACGGAGGCTGATCTGGACCGACGGATCGAGGAGCTTGCCCGGCAGCGGGGCACAGATCCGGCGAAGCTATACGCCTCTCTGCAGAAGAGTGGGCGGCTCAAGGAAATCGAGCGGGGTATAACGGAAGAGAAAGTCTTTGCATGGCTGCTCGAACGCAACACGGTCGAGTGAGTCCGATCAATAGAAACCCGAGGTAGTAGAAACATGCCGACGATCTATCCGCCTTACGTCATCGAGCGTTCCAGCCGGGGAGAGCGCACTTACGACATCTTCAGCCGGCTGCTCATGGACCGCATCGTGTTCTTGGGAACGCCGATCAACGACGACGTGGCCAACATCGTGATCGCTCAACTGCTGTTCTTGGACGCCGACAATCCGGAGCGAGACATTCACCTCTACATCAATTCACCTGGTGGTTCCGTATCGGCTGGGCTAGCGATCTACGACACGATGCAGTTCTTGAAATCGCCGGTGAACACGATTTGCATGGGGATGGCAGCCAGCATGGGTGCCTTCCTGCTCGCTGCCGGACGTCCTGGGAAGCGTTCAGCATTGCCGCATTCGCGCATCATGATCCACCAGCCCTCGGGCGGAGTGCAGGGCTCGGCTGCGGACATCGAGATTCAGGCACGGGAGATTCTGTACCTCAGGGCCAAGATGAACGAACTCATGGCCAAGCACACGGGTCGCCCGCTGGAGCAGATCGAGCGCGACGTGGACCGCGATCGCTTCATGTCAGCCGAGGAGGCCAAGGAATACGGCATTATCGACAACATCGTGGCTCACAGGGCCGAGGTAACCGAGGCCATGCGCCAGCCGGCGGGGGTTGGCTGATCGGATCGCAGGACAGCCGACTCCCGATTGCTAACGGCCGCACCGGCGCGTCTATTTAGGGCGGCAAGGGGGCAAGGGCTTCCTGGCCGCCGACGTGGATACGCGGGCTCGCGGGCTGACACGCGCGGAAAACCTGTACCGAGTACCGAGACCGACTGATGTCGCACGACAAGCATTTACGCTGCTCGTTCTGCGGGAAGTCCAAGGACTCCGTGAGGAAGTTCATTTCGGGGCCCTCGGTTTACATCTGCAACGAGTGCATCGCCCTCTGCAACGAGATCTTAGCCGAGGACGAAGAGCGTGAAGTCGCTGAGGCCATCACTCAGGTTCCGACACCGACGGAGATAAAGGAGGTCTTGGACCAGTACGTCATCGGCCAGGAGCACGCCAAGAAGGCGCTGGCCGTAGCCGTGTACAACCATTACAAGCGTATCAACTCCGGTGGCGTACGCGACCGGGATGTCGAGCTGGACAAGAGCAACATACTGTTGCTCGGCCCGACAGGCGTGGGGAAGACGCTATTGGCGCAGACGCTGGCCCGCATCTTGGACGTGCCCTTTACCATAGCAGATGCCACGACTCTCACAGAGGCCGGCTACGTCGGCGAGGACGTCGAGAACATACTCGTACGGCTACTGCAGGCCGGCGACTTCAACGTAGCCGAGTGCGAGCGCGGCATCGTGTATATAGACGAAATCGACAAGATCGCTCGCAAGTCCGAGAATCCGTCGATAACACGCGACGTTTCGGGCGAAGGGGTACAGCAGGCCCTCCTCAAGATCCTGGAAGGTACCATAGCTTCTGTGCCCCCGCAGGGAGGGCGCAAGCACCCTCAACAGGAATACATCCAGATCAACACCAAGGACATTCTCTTCATCTGCGGTGGCGCGTTCGACGGGCTCGACAAGATCATCGAAGCGCGCACGGGTCGTAAGCAGATCGGTTTTACGCGCGAGGACGTCAGGAGCGGCAAGGTAGAGCGTGTGGCACGCAACCCCTTCGCCGAGGTAGAGCCCGAGGACTTGCTGCGTTACGGCCTCATCCCAGAGTTGGTCGGCCGGCTTCCGGTGGTAGTGCCGCTGGAAGCACTGGACGAAGAAGCACTGGTGCGCATCCTCAAGGAACCGCGCAACGCTCTAACAAAGCAGTACCAAAAGTTGTTCGAGCTAGAAGGTGTGCGGATCACATTCGAGGAGTCGGCATTGCGGGCTGTGGCGCAGAAGGCGCTCAAGCGAGGCACAGGTGCACGAGGTTTGCGCGCCATTCTCGAGGATGTGCTGCTCGACGTGATGTTCGAGATCCCCAGCCGCAATGACGTGGTAGAGGTTCGGGTTACGGAGGCGTGCATCGTAGCCGGCGCTCCGCCCATGCTGGAGATTGCGCCTAAGCGGCAGAAGAAGGAAGCCTAGACGTATCCGTCGCTCATCGGGGCCGTGCCAGCCGCACTGCCCACCGCAAATATGGCCGCGAGTGCTTAGTTTTCTTGCGAGCCGGGTTGGCGGTGACCTCTCCATTTGCATCCTTGCATCCGTATCGTGATCATCCAGCGCGACAGTGAGTCGTACGACGTTCCCGACCGGCTGCCGGTCGTGCCGTTGCGCGATGTAGTCATCTTCCCTTACGCGGTAATGCCGCTCCTGATAGGGCGTGCCAGTTCCCTCGCTGCGGTCGAGGCAGCGTTGGCGAGTGACGATCGCTATCTGGTGCTGGTGGCCCAGCGGAGTGCCGAGGTCGAGGAGCCGGCAGCTGGCGACCTTTTCAGGGTCGGTGTCGTGGCTCGTCTGCAGCAGGTAGGACGTTCAGCCGGTGGCACGGTAAGGATTCTGGTCGAGGCTGTCGGCCGCGTACGAATCACCAGGTTCGGAACTGCCCAGGGTCACATGCGTGCCTCTGTAGTCCCTGCACCGTTCGCCAGCGAGCCACCTTCTGCCGCCGACCGTGCGCGGGCTCGGCAGGTCCTTTCCAAGTTCGAGGAGTACGTCGCTCTGCAGCGTCGTATCCCGGCGGAGGTAGTCTCGCTAGTCCAGGCTTCGGCTACCGAAGAGCGCATGGCGTGCGCGATAGCGGCTCATCTAGCGGTGAGGCACGAAGTCCGGCAGCGACTCTTGGAGTCTCCCACGCTGGTGGATTTGTTGCTGGCGCTCTCGGAGCTAATGGCTGCCGAGATCGAAATCGCGCGGCTAGAGCGGAAGATAGACGACGACGTACGAGTGTCTCTTTTCAGAAATCAGCGCGAGTTCTATCTCCAGGAGCAGCTCAAGGCTATTCATCGCGAGTTGGGTCAGGAGGACTTCGACGATCTAGTCGAGTTGGAGGCGGCGGTCGCGGCCAAGGGCTTACCCGAGGCCGCGCGCGCGCGCGCCGAGCGGGAGTTGCGCAAGTTGCGCCGCACGGCGCCTATGTCGCCCGAAGCGACCGTGGGACGCAACTACATCGACTGGCTCCTCGCTCTCCCGTGGACGGAACGGACGCCCGACGTACTGGACGTGGAGCGGGCACGTTCGGTGTTGGACGAGGACCATTACGGGCTCGAGGAAGTAAAGGATCGAATCCTCGATCACATCGCCGTTCTCAAGCAAGTGGGGAAGCTGGAGGGACCGATCTTGTGCCTGGTGGGTCCCCCAGGAACGGGCAAGACTTCGTTAGGTCGTTCGATCGCAAGAGCTATGGGTCGGCGCTTCGTCCGCATGTCGTTAGGTGGCGTCCGCGACGAGGCCGAGATCCGCGGTCATCGGCGCACCTACATCGGCGCGCTCCCAGGCAGGATCATCCAGGCGATGCGTCGGGCCGAGGTGGTCAATCCAGTGCTGCTCTTGGACGAGATAGACAAGCTCGGTCAGGACTACCGGGGAGATCCGTCTGCGGCACTGCTGGAGGTACTGGATCCCGAGCAGAATCGAGCGTTTTCGGACCACTACCTCGAGATCGATTACGACCTGTCGAATGTGCTTTTCATTACCACAGCCAACACCCTCGCTACGATTCCGGAACCGCTGCGGGACCGAATGGAGGTTTTGCGTTTACCGGGCTATCTGGATTACGAGAAAGCAGCTATTGCGCGCCAGTTCCTGGTTCCGCGCAGCCTGGAACGGGTAGGGCTCGGTCGCGACGCGCTGGCACTGGACGACGAGGTGATCGGTGCTATCGTTAGGCAATACACCCGGGAAGCTGGCGTGCGCGAACTGGAACGGCGCATCGCTCGCCTGGCGCGCAAGTTGGCCCGCCGGCGCGTCGAGAACCCTTCGGCAGGCGAAGGTGCGCTGCAGCTCACTGTAGGGGATCTTCAGCAGCTCCTCGGCACCGCTCCTTACGATCCCGACGAGAGCACACTGGAAGACAAGGTCGGGGTGGCGTCAGGTTTGGCCTATTCCAGCGTCGGGGGCGAGGTGCTGGAGATCGAAGTCGCGGCACTTCCCGGAAAAGGACGGTTGCAGCTCACCGGCACGCTCGGTGACGTGATGAAGGAGTCGGCCAGCGCAGCGCTGTCGTACATTCGCTCCAGGGCTCGTTTGCTAGGGATCGACCCCGACTTCCACAAGAGCCGCGACATTCACGTGCACATTCCGGCCGGCGCCACTCCCA
>DATMBI010000309.1:0-2722 GCA_035559375.1 Gemmatimonadaceae bacterium
GCGCTGGCCTGTGCTATCGCCCACCGGCCTGACGTCCTCTTTCTGGACGAGCCGACTGCTGGTGTGGATCCGGCTTCCCGGCGCGTATTCTGGCGTCTCATATACGAGCTAGCTGCAGGGGGCACCACGGTACTGGTCACGACGCACTACATGGACGAGGCAGAGCGCTGTCAGCGCCTGGGCTTCCTTTCACGCGGCCACCTCATCGCGCTCGGGACGGTGGCCGAGATAACCGCAGCCTTCAGTCAGCCCAGCATCGAAGATGTGTTCATCGCGCTGCAGCTGCGCGACGAGCAAATGCAGTCCGCGGCGACTTCTAGGAACTCCGCGGGAGGTTAGGAGTGAACGTACGGGAACGACTGCTGCGGCTACCCATCTGGCCGATGCTGTGGAAGGAGTTCGTCCAGTTGCGGCGCGACCGCTTCACGCTAGCGATGTTGGTCGGAATCCCCGCGATTCAATTGCTGCTGTTCGGCTTCGCCATCCGGATGGAGGTCCGCAACCTCCCCACCGTCGTACTCGACGAGGCTCGCAGCTCCGAAAGTCGCGCCCTGAGTCAGGCGCTGGCCAACACGGGCAACTTCCGAGTGATCGGTGAGGTGCACTCGCGATCGGAAATAAAGGAGCTGGTGGAAAAAGGTGATGCGCGGGCAGCCCTAGTGATCCCGCCCGACTTCGACGCAGACCTGAAGCGAAGGCGCACCGCTAGCGCGCAGTTGATCGTGGACGCGGCTGACCCACTCGCTTCGCAGACGGCGATCTCCGGTGCGGCGCTAGCCGGTGCGACACGCAACGCGGCGGTGATCGCGGGCCGTGCTCCGCTGTTGGAGGTGCGAGTGCGACCCTGGTACAATCCAGCGCTAGAGAGCGCTATCTACATAGTGCCCGGTGTCATCGGGCTGCTGTTGACGATGACCATGGGGGCGATCACCTCGCTGTCGGTGGTGCGCGAGCGCGAGAAGGGTACGCTCGAACAACTCATAGTAACACCTATCTCCAAAGCCGGGCTGATGATCGGGAAGATCTTCCCGTTCGTGCTGGTCGGCTACGTGCAGGTGACTGTAATCCTGTTGCTGGGTCGCTTCGTCTTCCACGTACCTATGAGGGGCAGCGTGATCCTCCTCTATGTGGTCACGCTACCGTTCATCGTGGCCAGTCTGGGGTTGGGGATTTTCATCTCCACCGCCGTGAGGACACAGGTGCAGGCCATGCAGCTCTCCTTCATGGTCTTGCTGCCGTCGGTGCTGCTTTCCGGTTTCATGTTCCCCCGCGAGGCGATGCCCAGGTTGGCGCAGTGGATCGGCAACGCCATCCCCATCACGTACTACCTGCGCATACTGCGGAGCATCCTGCTGAGAGGCGCCGGTTGGGACGCCGTGGCTAGGGACGCCCTCGCCCTGGTCGCTTTCGCTGTCGCGTTGATAGCGTTCAGCGCTGCGCGCTTCCACAAGTCGCTCGATTGAGCGAGTTGCCTAACGTGGACGGATCAGATCGTTGAAAGCGTGCAGGAAACCGACGCGAAGAAGTGTGCGATCTACGTTTTCTGAAATCACGCGGCGGGCTTCGATGGCGACGATCTGCCGGCCGGCCTCTCCGGTCCAAATGCGCAAGCCAGCACCCGCCACCACGCCGAACTGATTGGTGTTGTAGCGGCGGTCCAGGCTCAACGTTCCGAAATCGCTGGAGAGTGCGTGAACCGATACCCCACCCAAGAGATAGGGAGCTGTTCGGCCGCTGGCGAGGAAAACTGCGGACACGGACCCAGCTAGGTCGAAGAAGGGGCCACGAAAAGTTCTGTCCTCGATTTCGACAGTCTCCACTAAGCGCGCCGCCATGAAGTCGAGTTCAGCCTGAAGCCTGAGGGATGGCGCGCCTGTCCAGCCGATGTCAGCCAACACTCCCAGCTCGTAACCGCGATCCTCGCGCTCCAGCCAGGCAATCGATCCCTGGACTCCAACGGCCCCGACCGCTGCCAGTCCCAAGTTCGAGCTGCGCTGTCCCAGGACCACTGCCGGGAAGAAGCCTGCTAGCGCCAGCGCCACGCGGAGCGCCACAAGTGCCTTGGAGGACACGTTTCCCCTGTCGATCGTCTATCTATATGTAATAAGCCGCTCTTTCGTCGAAGGGCGTCGAGTCGAGCAGTTCCCTGCCGGGAGCTCCTCGCCCGGAGAAATGTATATGTTGGAAGTCGGATGAGCCGTTCACGCTTGGTACGAACCTTCGCCCTTGCCGGCGCTGCGGCGGTCGTGGCCGGTGCGATGCTACTGGAGCACCGGAGCACTGTGGCGACAGAGGCGTTGTTGCGCGCGGAACTGTCGCGCGGGCGCTCGCACGCGGATTCGCTGTGGAGCGTGGCTAGCCGTATCGGTGGCCGCCTAGCGGACGAAAGCCTCCTCCAGCTCGTGTATTTGGAGCGTGCCCGCTTGGGAGTGGGGAGCCCGTTCAGGTTGATCGAGATGGCGCTGAAGGATCCGCTCCTTCCGGCTAGCGTGCGGCGAGTTCTGGCGTTCGCCATCTTGGATCTCGTGGTGCGTGGCGAAGCGTATGTGCTGGAGCCGGAAGCACTACGGCCGCTCGTCACCGAGTACGATTGGAAAGGCGTCGCCTCGGCGCACGTCCGACTGATGGATAGCGTTATACGGGGAGCACCGGCTCCGCGTGTCGGCGAACTGGCGCTGCGCCTGTCGTATCGACTGGCGGTCGCCTCGCGGTCACTCCCTGC
>DATMBI010000310.1:0-5643 GCA_035559375.1 Gemmatimonadaceae bacterium
CCTGGGCTGCGGGGCGTGGCTTGCTGGTGGAAAGGGTACAGAGCGCGGACGACGTGCGGTTGCGCTGTGTTACGGCTCCGCCGCGGCTGGTAGTCGTGTTACCTGCGGCTTTGGAAATAGGCTCTCGCCTCCTGCGCGAGCTCAAGGGGGACTCGTTCACCGCAGTAGTGCCGGTGGTCCAAGTGGTACCGGAGCAACCTGCCGAGCTAGTACGGTCGTTTGCTGCTGGTGCAGACGAAGTACTGAGGGAGGGGGCGCCAGAGTGGGAGTGGGTCGGCCGGCTGGACGCACTGCTTGCAAGAGTAGAGACCAGCGTTCTAGTTCATCCGTCGACGCGCTTGCCGGGTACTGTCGCTATCGAGAGCGAGATAGCGAGACGCATGTCTACTGGGGAGTGCTTCGCTGTTTGTTACGCCGACCTGGACTACTTCAAAGAGTACAACGATAGGTACGGTTACCACGAAGGTGACCGCGTGATAAGGCTATTGTCGCGCATCCTGCACGACATAGTGAAGGGGATGTTGGGCGAGGCGGGCTTCGTGGGCCACATCGGCGGGGATGACTTTATCTTCATCATACCAGCGCCAGCGGTCGCCGAGGTTTGCGGAGCCGTGGTGGAGTTGTTCGACACGCTGGCACCGTACCAGTATTCCGAGGCCGACCGTCGTGCAGGATACTTCTTCGGCAAGGACCGCCGTGGCCAGTTGCATCGTGTACCGCTCATGTCGCTTTCGATCGGTGTAGTCACCAACGAAAAGCGCCACTTCGCGACCGTGTCTCAAGTCAGCGAGCTCGCCACAGAAATGAAGAGCTACGCCAAGACCATTCCTGGGAGCGTCTACGCGGTCGACCGGCGCCACGATAGGGTCGCTGCCGAGAAAGACGGCGGTGGTATAGCTTCCACGTTGGCCTTCAACACCAACGAATCATGAATGTCGTATGCCCCGGCTGTAGCACCATCTATCGCGTAGATCCGGCGAAGATAACGAGTGTCAACCTGAAGGCTCGCTGCTCTGTGTGTAGTGGTGTCATCCCCGTGGGCGAGAGGGCCCGCTGGGAAATGGAGTTGGTTGCTGCAGGTGCTCCGAAGCCACAGCCGAGAGATGCCGCAGCGAGCCCAGATTCTAGCGCTCGGGCTTCTGTGTCAGATCCTGTGAGGGAGCGACAATCTCCCGCTGCGAGGCCGGCGGTGACCCCAAGTCGATGGGCCGAGGCGATAACCGAGGAAAGTGCGCCGCTGGAGACGTCGCCGGCCGCTTCGGTCGCTGGGGCTGCCGCTCCCTCGGTGGCCTCGGCGGCGGCAGCGAACGCGAGTTCCGCGCGGGCTGTTCCGGCGCCGGACGAGCGGCTCGGCAGTGGGCCGGAGAGACCGGCTTCGAGCGCGTCCCAATCGACCAGCGCGCCGGCGAGGCCCTCCATGCCACCTCTGGCCAGCGCGTTCACGACACCATCTACTCCCGCCCAGCCAGTGTCCCAGGTCGGCGTGCGTCGACCGATCAATCCCTTTCTCGCCAACGATCCTCATCAGCGCGCCCGCAGGTTGGCCCGCGCGCTGGTCTCGGACATGGTTGCGTACCACCCGTCGCGGCGTGAAGAAGGCTTGCGGGAGGGCACACTCAAAGAACTTTTCGCTGAAGAGATCAAGAAGAGCTACGAGGAGTACGTGGAACAGGTGGGGCGTGAGTTCGCCGAATCCACGACGTATTTCAGGGACGCTCTGAATGAAGTTCTCGCAGGTGGGAGGATGATTTTTTAGGCTGCTGGGGTGGTACGGGTGGAGGTCTGCCGCTATATTGCAACTCAATAGAGCCAGCAAACGGCGAGCCGCGACCCGCTCCGGGTGCGGCTCGAATCGCATCCGGAGGTACGGTAGCCAAATGCGAGACACGGAACTAACTCGAAAACTCGATACGCTCCATCAGAAGCTGGAGGAACTGCGGAGGTATCTTTGAAATCCCGGCTAAAAGAGAGGAGCTGGAGCGTCTCGAAGCTGGGATGGGTGCACCCGGATTCTGGGACGACCAGGAACGGGCTCAGAGCACTGTGCAGCGAGTAAAAGAGCTCAAGCAGTGGGTAGAGCCTTGGGAGCGATTGGCTAGCAGGCTACGGAGCTTGCGGGAACTGGACGAGCTACTGGCGAGCGAGCCTGACGAGGGGATGGCGGGCGAGGTCGCTGCGGAGAGTACGAGGCTCGAGTCGGAGGTTCGTGATTTCGAGTTGCGCTCGCTGCTACGGGGGCCTGACGATTGGCGGTCGGCGCAGCTCGAGATAGCGGCGGGAGCCGGCGGTACCGAAGCCATGGACTGGGCTCAAATGCTCATGCGTCTCTACACGCGCTGGGCGGAGCGTCATGGCTACGAGGTGAGGGTCCTCGACATGAGCGAGGGCGAAGAGGCCGGTATCAAGGGTGCCGTTCTCGAGATACGAGGGCCTTACGCATACGGCTTTTTGCGCCCCGAGACGGGGGTGCACCGTCTGGTGCGGATATCGCCATTCGACAGCAATGCGCGGCGCCACACCTCTTTCGCCTCGGTGTTCGTGTATCCCGTCGTGGACGAGGAGATCAACATCGAGATTCGCGACGAGGACATCCGTATGGATGTCTTCCGTGCGAGCGGGGCTGGAGGCCAGCACGTCAACAAGACCTCGTCCGCGGTGCGGCTTACGCACATACCTACCGGGATCGTGGTGTCGTGCCAGCAGGAGCGCTCTCAGTTCAAGAATCGAGCGGTGGCGATGCAGATGCTCAAGAATCGCCTTTACCAGCTGGAGATCGAGAAGCGAGCGGCCAAGAAGGCAGCGCTGGAGGCGAGCAAGGCTGACGTAACCTTCGGGAGTCAGATCCGTAGCTACGTCTTGCAGCCCTACACCATGGTCAACGACCACAGGACCGAGCTCAAGATCCCAGACGTGCAGCGGGTAATGGACGGAGACATCGATCCATTCATCGAAGCTTATCTGAAGAAGTTCGGGTCTAACGCTGCGGAGGCCGCGTGAGCGACGAACTGAACTTCGTGATGAAGGCACGGCGCGAGAAGCTGGCGGCGCTCGTCGAAGCCGGAATCGTGCCGTACGCCTACGGGTACCAGCGCACTCACGATGCGGCGGCTGCGCTGAGAGAGCTGGCACCGGATGCCGAGTCCGGGCCAGTCGTACGAGTTCCGGGCCGCATAGTGTCATGGCGGCCACATGGCAAAACGGCTTTTGCGCACATCGCCGACGAACGCTCGCGTATTCAGGTCTATTTCCGCCGAGACGAGTTGGGTGACGAGGCGTTCGGACGTTTGGAACTGCTGGACATAGGGGACGTGATCGGGGTGGCGGGTCCATTGTTCCGTACGCGCACTGGCGAGATCACCATTCGCGCCCAAGAGTACGAACTCTTGGCCAAGTCGCTACGTCCGCTCCCGTACGGCAAAGAAGAAATCGTAGACGGACGCGTGGTGCGGCACTCTGGCTTCGCCGATCCGGAGCAACGCTATCGGCAGCGTTATGCCGATCTGGCCGTGCACCCCGAGGTGCGGCGCTTGTTCGTCGCCCGCAGCAGAATGGTCACGGCGATCCGCGCATATCTCGACGGGCTGGGGTATCTCGAGGTGGAAACACCGATCTTGCAGCCGCAGTACGGGGGAGCGCTAGCTCGACCTTTCGTCACTTATCATAACGCTCTGGACATGCAGCTTTACCTCCGCATTGCGGACGAGTTGTACCTCAAGCGGCTCGTAGTGGGGGGGTTCGAAAGGGTCTACGAGATCGGTCACGACTTCCGCAACGAGGGGATAGACAGGACGCACAACCCCGAGTTCACGATGCTGGAGTTCTACGAGTCGTACGCCGACTATAGGGTGATGATGGAGCGTGTGGAACAGCTCCTGCTTTGTGCATCGGAGGCTGTGCGCTCGACGCTTTCCCCTGGCAACCTCACTCCCGAGGAGCGTCTACTCATCCCCGATGGCACGCTTCCGGAGGTACCGCGTTTTCAGCCTCCGTTCCGCCGCATCGAGTGGACTGCAGCGCTTCACGAGGCTGCGGGAGTGGATGTGTTGTCGCTGGACACGGAGAGCCTAAGGGCCATGGCGGTGAGAGTGGGGTCCAGCAACGTGGAATCGGCCAGCCGACCCAAACTGCTCGACGAAATCTTTCACGCGCTCGTCGAAACGCGGCTCCAGGAGCCTACGTTCGTTCTCGACTACCCCATAGAGCTGTCGCCGTTAGCGAAGCCCCGTCGGGGAGACCATCGGTTGGCGGAACGCTTCGAGCTTTTTCTCAGGGGCAAGGAAATTGCCAACGCCTTCAGCGAGCTCAACGATCCATTGGATCAGCGGCGCAGGATGGAGGCACAGGCGCGCCTCCGCGCTGCTGGCGACGAAGAGGCGGTAGAGGTGGACGAGGATTATCTGCGCGCCATGGAGTACGGTATGCCGCCGATGGGAGGTGTAGGAATAGGAATCGACCGGCTTTTCATGTTCTTGGTGAACGCTCCCAGCATTCGGGATGTGATCTTGTTTCCGGCGATGCGGCCCGAATGAAGCTGCCTCTCGAGCTAGAAATTGCTCTTCGTTACCTGCGCAGCCGCCGCAGTTCACGCTTGCTCTCGTTCATCAGTTCGATAGCTATCGGTGGTGTGATCGTAGGGGTGAGCGCCCTGATAGTCGTTATGGGTGTGATGAACGGTTTGCAGCGCGACCTGCGGGAGAAGATTTTGATCGGAAGCCCGGATATCCGTGTGCTCACCTACGGTGAGGATATGGAAATGCGGGACTGGCGGCGCGTATTAGAGGTGGTTCGGCGCACGGAGGGAGTGGTCGCCGCGGCTCCGTTCGTACTGACCAAGGGGATAGTGAGCGCTGGCCATCAGTACCGGGACGGCGCCTATATAGCTGGCATCGAGCCGGAGGCACCTGGCTCTGTCGAGGTGACCAGCATTCGTCGCCACGCTACTCGCGGGGATTTTCGCTTCGCCAGCAGCGACGGTGAAGAACGGGGCGCTGTGTTGGGTCGCCTGCTGGCTAGCCGGCTCAACGTACGGCCCGGAGACAGCATCAGTGTGGTCACGCTGGATGTCAATGCAGCCATCGGTTTCGTGCCGAGGGTCGAACGCTTCGAAGTGACGGGCGAGTTCGAGACCGGGATGTACGAGTACGACAACGCCTACATTTTCGTTTCGCTGGCCAGCGCCCAGCGGTTAGCCGGCCTGGATACGGCGGTTACCGGCATCGAGGTGCGGACAGGCGATCGCTGGATTGCTCCCGAGGTGGCGGCGCGGCTGGAACAGTCGCTAGGATACCCCTACCGTACCGAGGACTGGCAGGAGCAGAACAGTTCGCTCTTCCAGGCGTTGAAGCTGGAGAAGCTGGGGATGGGTGTAATTCTCCTGCTGATCGTTCTGGTGGCGGCGTTCAACATCATGAGCAACCTCACGATGGTGGTGACCGACAAGACGCGCGAGATCGGGATTCTCAAGGCGATGGGAATGACCGCCCGGCGTATCCGCCGTGTCTTCTTGGCCCAAGGACTGATCATCGGTCTCTTCGGAACAGCCGTGGGAGCTATCCTCGGGCTAGGCGTATCGGCGATGATCGGTTCGCACAAGCTCATTCGGCTCGATCCGCAGGTATACTTCATAGACCATCTACCGTCTGC
>DATMBI010000311.1:0-4043 GCA_035559375.1 Gemmatimonadaceae bacterium
GGTCGTACAGGGGCACCGCACCGGGGCCGGTTCGCGTCATCAGAACCGCGGCACCGCGTGCCTCCAAGTAGTTGCGCAACCGCTCGGCGATGGCCAGCGTAGCCACCGCTTCGTAGAGACCGGTAGGACCAGTTGCACCGGCCGGCGGATGACCTGCGTCCACCGCGATAACGAGCCCCGCTAGACTCCCGGACGGCGCGAACGCTGGTTGCTGAGGACGTACCGGCGGGCGCCTAACGCGGAGCACCAGCGCCCCACGATCCCAGAACACGAGGTAGCCGAAGAGCGGTTCCGCAAGTTCCACCCGATACTCGGCACGCTCTGCGCTCACTTGACGCCAGGTAACGCGCCGAATCAGCGGATCCCGCGTGTCGAAGTTGAGAATATCCGTATTCGCGACCGTTCCGTACAGCGTCAGCAGCAATCCCTCGGGAATCACATCCACCGCATGAGGCGGAACGTCAGATAGGGGGATGCGAAGGTCGCTCCACTCGCCCGCGAACCGCACGCTAGCATTTCCAGCCACTCTGCGCGGCGCCGGCGTGCCCGGCGGGAGAACACTCACGTCGCTGGAATCGACGAACACCGTCAAGTCGCGATCCAGGCGAACTCTCACCTGCGTACCCACCCGCCCCGTCACCTCGACCACAGTCCGCGGCAATAGAAACCACTTGTACGTTCCTCCCGAGAGCGGCCTGGCTATCACCACTCGATCAGTGTCCGGTACCGTACTCGCCGCGATGCCTAACACCGCGTACCGCCGGCCCAACGAATCGGCGAGTGCCACGCGCGGCAGCGGCAATCGAAGAGTGTCGCGGCCGCGCCAGATTTGGAGCCAAGCTGGACTGTTGAGACGCACGGCTGGGACCTGCAGAGCGAACAGATTCGCGTCCCCGCTGCGTGCCCCTACCGTATCCTGCCGAAGCAGCGGCAAGCGTGCTCCATCGGCCAACTGCAGCTCTACGTTAGCGTTCGCCGGAGCCCGGATGGACACCCGCACTGGCTCCCAACGCTCCAGAGCCAGGCGGCTCCGCGGCTCCAGCGAGGCGCTGTCCACGGTCAAGGACCCACCGAGCGGCAGCGACGGCGGAGGCGGCGGGACACGAACCTGGTGGCGCAAGCGCACTGTATCGGCACCACGCGTTGCCACGAGCTCGTAAACACCGTTGGGCCAGGGCGGCACCGGGAGGAACGCCAAGAAGCTCCCGTTCGGGTAGACGGGGACCGCTATTCCGTTGATGGTCAGTTGGGCGTCGCCAGTCCCTACGGAGCCGAAAATGAAGTTGGAGTCCCGGGCGCTGATCTGACCCCCAGCCGGAGGATACACCACGCGCAGCTCCAGCGGCCCGATCACCCTCGGGACCGGGGGAAGCCGGGGCGGGGCTGAATCCACCACCACCGTCGGAGGCGTTGGTTCCGGAGGAAGCGCCGGTGGTGGCGTCACCGCGGGCCCCGGCGCACAGCCTTGGTAGCCTAGCAGTAGTGCCACCTTACACCCTATCGCACAAAGCCTCTTCGAAGCCATAGGTCCAAAGTAGCCGGGCCTGCGAATCTGCGTCAGCCTGCCTACTCCCGTGTTGCAACCGTGCGGCATGTTGCGGCGTATAAGTTTTTGTTCCATTTTGCGGTTGTCCGGTCTGGCTGGAACCGCGAACTTGTTACTGATTTCGAAACGTGGCTCGATGCGCTCGCTGCGGTCGCGTTAGCGATCCTGCCCCCAAGCACCTGTACTGCCCGTACTGCGGCTGGAGGATGCGCCCAGCGCCTGATGGCGTCGGTTTTCTGGGTGCCCCCGACGATCTAGCGCAGCCGGAGGAGCCAGGCAAGAATCCCCGCATAGCGGCGTCGGGCCGAACTCCCGTTGTAAGTCTCTCGCCTACCGGCACCACTCGGGCCCTACGCACACTGCCCTGTCCCCATTGCCGAGCCGCCATCGGGCGCACCCTTGCTTTCTGTCCACACTGCGGCCTCAAAACAGGGTTCGAGCAGCGCCAAGAATCAGCATGTGCAGCGTGCGGCCAGAAGCTCCCCGTAGCGGACGACATAGCCTTTTGCCCGGCCTGTTCCGCGCCGGTTCGGGGTGGCCTAGACCACCCTCACTTACACGACAGTACGCAGCCGCGGCGCCGCTTTTCAGGCGCGCCGCGAGCGGGGGCCAAGCCGCGTCTAGCGCTGCTGGACAGCGAAGGCGACGTGGAACGCGAGATCCAGCTGGATCGCGACGTCATCGTAGTGGGTCGCGATAGAGGTGATTTGGTTTTCGACGACGATACGATCTCGCCCGAGCATGCTTTGATCTCCTGGAAGGAAGACGAGATTCGCGTACGAGATCTGGGATCTGCTAGTGGTAGTTGGGTCTTCGTGCTGCAGCCGCAAGAGCTGACCGACGGAGATGTGCTCCTCATCGGCTCGCAGGTGATTCGCTTCCGGAAGCTAGTTCACCACGATGCCGAAGCCACCTTGGCAGACCGGCGGAATAGCGTCGTAGGATTGCCGTCCCGGGACGACGCGATGCTGGAACAGCTCCGCGCCGATGGTACAGTTAGAGACGTCATTTACCTCTCTCCGGGTCGGACCGTACTCATCGGTCGCGAACAGGGCGATTGGGTGTTCCCCTACGATCCCACCATGAGTGCGCGGCACGCCGAGGTGCGTTCGTTAGCGGACCGAAACGTGTATGTAGTGCGCGATCTCGGCAGTAGGAACGGCCTGGCCATTCTGGTTCGTGGCGAGCGCACCTTGCTTCCGGGAGAACGGCTTCTCCTCGGTCGCAGGATGTTGCGCGTGGAACTTTCGTGACGGCTCGGCGCATCTGCCCACAGTGCGGTACCGAGTATTCCGAGGACCTCCGCTTCTGCCCGCGTGACGGAACCGCACTGCGGCCGGTAGGGCCACGTGCGGACCTCGTCGGCCAGGTCATCGCCGACCGCTACCACGTCACGCGCAAGCTCGGGGAGGGAGGGATGGGAGAGGTCTATCTCGCCGAGCACGTCAAGATGGGTCGCCCCTGCGCGCTCAAGGTCATAAGGCCCGCCCTCGTCCACGAACCTGACGCTCTAGCGCGCTTTACGCGCGAAGCCGCGAACGCCAGCCGCATTACTCACCCTAACGTTGCAGCCATCTACGACTTCGGCGAGACGCCGGACGGTGTGGTGTTCCTGGCCATGGAGTACGTGGATGGAGAATCGTTGCAGAATCTGCTGCGCCGCGAAGGAAGTCTACCTCCGGATCGTGTGGTAGCGATCGTTAGGCAGGTTGCGGCTGCGCTCGCCGACGCCCACGCGTTAGGCATCGTTCACCGCGATCTCAAGCCGGAAAATATCGTCGTGGGCCGCGCGCGGGACGGGGGCGACCTGGTCAAGGTCGTCGACTTCGGTATCGCCAAGGCCGTAACGGGCGATCGCCAGCAGGTCACCCGAACGGGCTTCGTGCTCGGGACGCCCGACTACATGAGCCCCGAACAATTGGCCGGCGAGCCCCTCGACGGGCAGAGCGACCAGTACGCACTGGCCTTGGTAGCCTTCCAGATGCTCACGGGCAAGCTCCCCTTCGCGGGTAAGACCGAGCACGAAGCCATGCTCAAGCGGCTCACAGCGCAACCCCAGAAGCTTGCCGAGGTGCGCCCGGACGTGGTCTGGCCACAGGGGCTCCAGGAGGTATTCGATCGCGCCCTCTCGCGCCGCCCTCAGGATCGCTTCCCTAGCGTCACCGACTTCGCAGAAGCGCTGGCGCGCGCTTTGGGGTTCGTTACACCGGCAGCTGGACACGAAACGGCCGGACGCCGTGGCGGCCGTCGCGCCACTACTGGCGTCATAGTGGGGGCCGTCATCGGCCTCGTAGCTGCCAGCGCTGCCATGGTCACGATCACCTGGCGCCTGGTGGCGCGACACTCACTCGCTGCTATGGCAGCCGAAAGCGCGCGAGTGGATCAACCGTCCGGCTCACGGCCCACGGGTCCCGCTAAGGGCGCCGGGACTTCCGCTGCGAAAGCGGAAGGTGGGACGCGAGTCTCGTCAGCCCTAGCACCGAAGACACCTCCCGCC
>DATMBI010000312.1:0-3119 GCA_035559375.1 Gemmatimonadaceae bacterium
GGGGTCTGCATCAACGTCACGTCGCGCAAACCAGCCAGCGCCAGATGCAGCGTCCGCGGGATGGGCGTAGCCGTGAGCGTGAGCACGTCGGTTTCCAACCGCAACTGTTTGAGCCGCTCCTTGTGCTGCACCCCGAAACGATGCTCCTCGTCCACCACGACCAATCCCAGGGACGCAAAACGGACATCGGGACTGAGAAGGCGATGCGTACCGATGACGATGTCGATCGTACCCTTCTCCAGCTCGGCTAGTACGCGCTGCTGTTCCGCCGGCGCGAGGAACCGCGTGAGCCCTGCTATTCGCACGGGAAAATCGGCCAGCCGCTCGCCGAACGTGCGGAGGTGTTGCTCCGCTAAGATCGTGGTCGGAACCAGTACCGCAACCTGCCGGCCGGACTGCACAGCCTTGAAAGCAGCGCGTATAGCGACTTCGGTCTTGCCGTAGCCGACATCGCCCACCAGCAGCCGATCCATCGGCTGCGGACGCTCCATGTCACCTTTGACCTCCAGCGTCGCCCGCCTCTGGTCGGGTGTGTCCTCGAAGAGGAAGGACGACTCCAATTGCCGCTGCCACGCAGTATCCGGTGAGTGCGGGGGGCGCTCCGCCAAGCGCCGCCGCGCATAGAGATCCAAGAGCTCGACCGCCATCTCCCTGATGGCCGCCCTAGCCTTCTCGCGCTGCTGCTTCCAGCGCCGTCCGCCCAGTTTGTGCAAGCGTGGCGGCCGCGTCCCGTCTTCACCGTCCGTAGCCGCCCGGTAACGCTCGACCTCGTGCAGGCGGTAGAGCGGAACATTGAGCTTGTCTCCGCCCTCGTACTCGATGACCGCCACCTCGATGGTGCTCCCCTGAACCTCGATCCGCTCCAGCCCACGATAGATCCCGATCCCGTGCTCCAGGTGCACCACGTAATCGCCGGGCTGTAACGCCGTGAGCGATTCTATGACCACACCACCGCCATACCGCCGTGAGCGGCGCAACCGGCGCTCGCGCCGGAAGATCTCGTGGTCCGTAAGCACGCGCAGTCCTGACGGACCGCCTGGGAGTACGAAGCCGCCGTGCAAGACACCCACTACCAGCACAGCCGACGGTGTTCCACGCCGCCCCTCGTCCAGCAGCTCCTCCAGGCGCTCCACCTGCCCTTCGTTGTCGCAGAGAATCATCGTGGGAACACCGTCGCTCACGACGCTGCGCAACAAACGAACGTCGCGCTCGATCCGCTCCGGCGGCCGAACGGGAAAGACAACGGCAGACGGAGCAGGATCGTCCACCACTACCAGTCGAGCGGCACGCGACACCACCTCCCTTACCGACTCCGGGGGGAGAAACAGTTCGTGGCGCGCAGCGGTGTACTCGCCCCTGCGCCGCGCCATCTCGATATGGTGCGCCGCCTCTTCCCACGTTAGGCGCCATTCCTGCTCCAGCGCAGCCTCGTCAGGGATGACGAAAACGGGATCCGCTGGCCAGAGCTGCACGAGCGATCGGCGTACTACCTCGCCACCATCCTCGAGCGGCGCAGCCTCGGACGGCAACACGACCACACTCTCAGCCGGTCGCTTCGAGAGCTGCGTCGCCAGATCGAAGTAACGAAGCTCCGCCACTGTGTCGCCGTCGAACTCCAGCCGTACCGGGTCCGGCATACCGAACGCATACACGTCCAGTACACCTCCGCGTAGCGCGAACTGAGCCACGTCGTCCACCAGCGGCACACGCTCGAACCCGATCCGCTCCAAGTGCTCCACCAGTTCGGTAAGCCGCACGCGATCGCCACGGCGTAGCTCCTTGCGGCCGCGATCCAGCGCCTGCGGCAGGCTGGTGAGCTCCTGAAGAGCACGCGGAGTCGTGACCAGAACCCCCACATCCCCCCGCACCAGCCGCTCCAGCGTTTCGACACGCTCGCCGGCCACCTCGGCGTGCGGCTCGCTCTCCCCGAAACCTTCTCGAGGTGGATAGAAGGCGGCCCTCGCACCTAGTGCACCGAGATCCGCGAGCCAGCGTTCTCCCTCGGGCACCGATGGAGCCAGCACTACCCAGAACCGGTTGGGGAACCGCTGGCTGAGCGCCGCTACCAACACCGCATCGCTCGAGCCGTGCAGCCCGGCCACGGCCAGCCGCTGGCCGGACGCAGGAAGCCCCTCCGCTACCCGCACGAAGGCCGGTAACGCCGCGAAAGCTTCCGAGATGTTTTCGAGAGCCATCAGGCTGCCCGCTCCGCCTCCAGCGCCCTACCCTGGCGCAGCATGAGCATCTCGACCAGTAGTGCGCCCAGCAATAGAAAAAGAAACAAACCACGCAGCGGACGGCCCCGTCCAGGAGCGAATGCCGCCCTGGCAAAAGCACCAGCATCGCTGCTCACATAAGTGTAGTCGCTCTGAAGCCTCCGCTGCAGCTCCCCGGCGTCCAAGCGCTCCAGCAACGACTCCTCCGGCTCGGGGTTCACGACTAGCGCGCCGACACGTGACGCTCCCATACGGAGGAAGTACACTCCAGGTCGAGATGGAGCACGCCCTCCCGAGGGCACGGGTAGCACTTCACCGCCATCTCGCTCCAGATCCCTCACGTCGTCCGGATAACTGACAGCGCCACCCGGAGCGGCATAGAGGACTCGGCCCTTCCCCGTGGAAGACAATGCGGTGAGCTGCTCGCCCAGCCACGGCACGAACTGAGCTGCGATCGGAAGGTCGGTTGCCTCCAGCACGAGCGGCGAGGCGATGAGCACGTAGTTCTCGCCTGCCACGATCCACGGCTCGCCGGCGACACTGGCCAGAGTATCATCCCATGCGCCGGGAAGCTGGTCCAGCGAGAAACGGGAACGTACTTCGACCGCGAACCCTAACCCACTCGCGGAAGCTGGCTGCCGCTGCACCGCGCCCAACCGCCACGGGATGCCTAGTCGCTGGAGGTTGCGGTTAGCAGCCCCGACTCGAACCGGGTCGGCTGGCGCGAGCAACAGTGCAGGCGTACGCGTGGCGACGTCAGCCGGTACGATCTCGACCGGGGAACCGCTGCGGGCACGACCGCTACGCACCAGCGCGTCGAGCGCTGCAGCGGCAAAGGGCCCCGCGCCTACATCTGCCCGCACCGCTACAGGCTCCCCGATCCAGACAGCGAAGTAGCGGCGG
>DATMBI010000313.1:0-5649 GCA_035559375.1 Gemmatimonadaceae bacterium
AGCCGCCTGGACAACATGGTGTACAGGTTGGGCTTCGCTCCTAGTCGCCGTGCCGCGCGTCAGCTAGTGCGGCATCGCCACGTCGAGGTGAATGGGAGGGTGGTGGACATCCCTAGCTATCTGGTGTCTCCGGGAGAGGAAATCAGACTGCGCGAGGGGGTGCGGCAGAACGCGTTGGTGCTCGAGTCCTTGGAGCGTAGCTCGCGGCTGCGTTCTCCGTCGTGGCTCGCGGTGGATCGTGAGTCGTTCAGTGGCCGGATGTTGGAGCGTCCGACGCGCGAAAACATTCCGATCGCGGCGCAAGAGCAACTGGTGGTGGAGCTCTACTCCAAGTGACCGGGTGGCGGTGCTCCGCCGTAGACAGCGAGGTACTGGTCTGGGACCCTGACTCCCTCACGGGCCCACCGCGCGTCAGGGGCGGGGTGGGGCGTATCGGACCGAGTCCGAATAGACCTGGGTGAACAGCAAATGGCAAAGGCAATCGATCTAAAGGGGCTGGTTCTTCCCCAGCTCGTGGAAGTGAAGCGTCGGGACGGCAACCCGAACGTGGCCGAGTTCGTACTGCAGCCTCTAGAACGCGGCTTCGGCCACACCTTCGGGAACGCGATGAGGCGCATGCTTCTGTCGTCGCTGCGCGGGAGTGCGGTCTGGGCGTTTCGGATAGACGGTGTTGTGCACGAGCACCAGACCATCCGGGGTGTGGTCGAGGATGTGCACCAGATTATCGCGAACCTGAAATCGTTCGTGTTGGCTTTGGCGGACGACGTAGAGAGCACCGTCCTGCGCATCGGGAAGCGGACTGCAGGACCTGTCACTGCGGCTGACATCGAGGAAAACGGTGCGGTTAGGATCATAGATCCCAAGCACCATTTCTTCACGCTGCAAGAGGATAACGAGATCAATGTAGAGCTCTACGTCAACAAGGGACGTGGCTACGTGGATGCCGATCAGCATCCGTTGGAGCGAAATCTTCCTGCGGATCTGGTGCGCATCGACGCGATCTACAATCCAGTACGTCGTGCCAACTTCACCGTGGCTGAGACGCGTGTGGGACAGCGGACCGACTACGATAGGCTGTCGCTCATTGTGGAAACTGACGGTACCATCAGCCCGGAAGAGGCAGTGAGCTATGCGGCGGCTCTAGCGCAAACGCATTTTCAGTACTTCACTAGCTTCGGATCGAGTCAACCTGTTGCCGTGGTTGGAGGTAGTGATTCCTCCGCGGCAGATGCAGCGCGACTGGCGCAGCTCTTGCGCACGCCGATAGACGAACTAGGGCTACAGGTCAGAGCGGTGAATTCTTTGAAGAACTCCAATATCCGTACGCTCGGCGACCTAGTACGGCAGACGGAGAATCAGATCCTCCAGATCAAGAACTTCGGGAAGAAGTCGCTGGAAGAGATCGCCGATTTGCTGGAGGCGCACCAGTTGGCGTTCGGCATGCGTTTCGAGGAGGGTCCAGAAGGGATACGGGTACTGGACTGGGGAACTCCGCCGCGGCGAGCTGCGGAGCGTGCTCCGGAGGAGCAGGAGGACAGCGAGGAGTCGCCCCAGGGTAGGGCTGACAAGGAGTCAGTGTCATGAGGCATCGCAAGGCAGGGCGCCAGTTACGGCGGACTAGCGAGCAGAAGCTGGCGCTGCTTCGTAGTTTGGCGACGGCACTCATCGAGCATGGGGCCATCGAGACCACGGAGGCGAAGGCCAAAGAGTTGAGGCCGTTCGTCGAGAAGCTGATCACCAAGGCGCGCAGTGGAACGTTGCACGACAGACGGTTGGCTGTACGGCATATCCAGAAGCGGTCGGCGGCGGACAAGCTGTTTCGAGAACTCGGGCCGAAGTTCGCACGCAGGCAGGGTGGTTACACGAGGATTCTCAAGCTGGGGCATCGGAAGGGCGACGGTGCGGAAATGGCCAGGATCGAGTTGGTGGAGGGGTGACAAGATGGCTATAGACAGGAGCCGGTGCTTCGTTTGCGGGAAGGGGACTGCCTTCGGGAAGA
Source organism: Gemmatimonadaceae bacterium (assembly GCA_035559375.1). Taxonomy (GTDB): domain Bacteria; phylum Gemmatimonadota; class Gemmatimonadetes; order Gemmatimonadales; family Gemmatimonadaceae; genus DATMBI01. The sequence goes on from DATMBI010000313.1 coordinate 2,000, forward strand.
ACGTATCGCACGCCAACAATCGGACGCGGCGTACGTTTCGTCCTAATCTTCAGGTAGCGCGCGTGTTGGTGGATGGTTCTGTCGTGAAGGTGAAGGTGTGCACACGCTGCCTGCACGCCGGAAAGGTGCAGCGTGCACCGCGAGCGGGCCGTTTGGCCTGATGGTGGCTGGTGGCGGTAGTGCCGATGGCTACGGAGCGCCGGGAGGCGCTCTTTTTTTGCCGGTGCCGCGGATATCGTGCGGGGTGGCATGCCCACGGCTTTGATCACCGGCATCAGTGGCCAGGACGGTAGTTATCTTGCCGAGTTACTTCTCGAGCAGGGGTACCGCGTAGTGGGTGTGACCCGTGACAGCGCGCGCGCGCAGATGGTGCTGCAGGGGACAGGTGCGGCTGCGGTCGAGCTCTATGAGGTTCAGTCCGGGGACTCGGACACTCTAGCTCGAGTCCTGGCGACGATCGGGCCAGACGAAGTGTACGATTTGGCTGGAATGTCTTCGGTGGGTGCATCGTGGGCCGATCCGATCGGCAGTGTCAGAGCGAACGCTTTGGGTTCGGCGTTGCTCTTGGAGCAGGTGCGGCGCGTGCGACCTCAGGCCCGGGTGTTCCAAGCATCGTCCTGCGAGATATTCGCGCCGCTGGACACAGCACTGGACGAGTATGCTCCAGAGCGGCCGTCGAGTCCCTACGGCGTAGCCAAGATGTATGCGCGGCACCTAGTCCGGATATATCGGGAGGCTTTCGGAATGTTCGTTGCCTGTGGGATCCTCTTCAACCATGAGAGTCCCAGGCGCGGCCCCGATTTCGTGACGCGCAAGATCACTCGAACTGCGGCGCGTATCGCGCTGGGGATGGAGACGGAGTTGAGGTTAGGCGACCTCGAGTTGAGACGCGACTGGGGATTCGCTGGCGACTATGTGCGAGCGATGTGGCTGACGTTGCAGCAGAGCCAGCCGGACGACTACGTGATAGGGACGGGCCGAGCACATTCCGTGGCTCAGTTTTGCGAACTGGCATTTGCCGTAGTCGGATTGGACTGGCGCGAGTTCGTCACCAGCGATCAGCGTCTGTTCAGACACGGGGATGCTCGGCTGCGTCTCGCCAACCCCGAGCGAGCCAGGCAGCGCCTGGGGTGGTTTCCAATTGTAGATTTCGCTGGGCTCGTACAATTGATGGTGGAGGCCGACTTGGCCGCTGTGCGGGACGATGGCTTGGACGATGGTGGCTTGTACTTGACGAGGTGAGATGCCGCGGCGCGACGATCTCAAGCGCATACTGTTGATCGGGTCGGGGCCGATAGTGATCGGTCAGGCAGCGGAGTTCGATTACTCCGGGACGCAGGCGGTGCGTGCCCTTCGGGAGGAGGGGTACGATGTGATCCTGGTGAATTCCAATCCTGCTACGATCATGACCGACCCGGAGATAGCGCAGAAGACGTACGTGGAGCCAGTTACGGCCGAGTACGTCGAGCTAGTTATCGCGCGCGAAAGGCCTGACGCGCTGTTGCCGACCATGGGTGGTCAGACAGCGCTGAACGTTGCCATGCAGCTTGCTGAGAGCGGCGTATTGGAGCGGTACGGTGTGGAGCTGATCGGTGCCAAGGCTCGCGCGATCAAGATCGCAGAGGATCGCGAGGAGTTCGCGAAGGCGATGAAGCGCATCGGTCTTGCGGTACCGGAGGGACGGATAGCACGGAGCTGGGTGGAGGCGGAAGCAGTTCTGGAGTTCACGGGATTCCCCGCTATCATCCGTCCTTCCTTCACTTTGGGTGGCTCCGGTGGCGGCGTCGCGTACAACCGCGAGGAGTTCGAGACTATGGTGCGCCGCGGACTGGCCGAGTCGCCGGTACATCAGGTGCTCATCGAGCGGTCGCTGCTGGGGTGGAAGGAGTTCGAGTTGGAGGTGATGCGCGACTACGCGGACAACGTCGTGATAGTCTGTTCCATCGAAAACGTAGATCCCATGGGGATCCACACCGGCGATTCGATAACGGTGGCGCCGGCTATGACGTTGACCGATCGCGAGTACCAGCGTATGCGGGACGCTGCCTGTGCGGTCATTCGCGAGGTAGGGGTGGAGGCCGGGGGGTGCAACATCCAGTTCGCCGTCAATCCCCGGGACGGGGAGATGGTCGTGATCGAGATGAACCCTCGCGTCTCGCGCTCCTCGGCCCTGGCTTCCAAGGCCACCGGCTTCCCCATAGCGCGTATCGGCGCCAAGCTGGCCGTGGGTTACAGGTTGGACGAGATACCTAACGACATCACCAAGACGACTCCAGCTTCGTTCGAACCTGTGCTCGATTACGTGGTGGTCAAGTGCCCGCGTTTCGCTTTCGAAAAGTTCACTGCGGCTAGCCCGTATCTCACGACACAGATGAAGTCCGTGGGCGAGGCTATGGCCATCGGCCGCACCTTCAAGGAAGCGCTCCAGAAGGGGCTTCGGGCGTTGGAGTCCGGGCGCGCTGGCTGGACGGTGGGGGAGAGGTTGGCGGACGATCGGCTACCGGACGACAGCGTGGAATCGCTGCGTGGCGCACTACGTCAGCCCACGCCGGAGCGCATTTTCCAGATCAAGCGGGCGCTGATGGCTGGCATGAGCGTCCAGGAAATCCACGAACTCACCGCTATAGACCCCTGGTTTCTTCGCCAACTGGAGGAGTTACTGGCAGCCGAGCGCTGGTACGCATCGCTGGTCGAGGTGGGTGCTGACGAGATCAGGGTGATGAAGCGGATGGGGTTCTCCGACCGGCAGCTTGCGGAGCTGCGCGGGGAGACCGAGGAGGAAGTGCGGCGCCGGCGCTGGGAGGCGGGAGTACATCCGTCGTACAAGATGGTGGACACCTGTGCCGGTGAGTTTCCTTCGCACACGCCATACCTGTACAGCAGTTACGACGAGGAGAGCGAGGCGCCGCGTACCGGGAGGCCAGCGGTTGTGATACTGGGTAGCGGCCCTAACCGCATCGGGCAAGGGGTGGAGTTCGACTATTGTTGTGTGCGGGCGGTGATGGCGCTGCGGGAGAAGGGCTACGAGACGATCATGGTGAACTCCAATCCGGAGACTGTGTCCACCGATTACGACGTCTCGGACAAGCTCTACTTCGAACCGCTGACGCTCGAAGATGTACTGGAGATCGTGTATCGCGAGCAGCCGCTGGGCGTCATTGTGCAGTTAGGCGGGCAGACGCCGCTCAAGTTGACGCGGCCGCTGGAGGCCGCGGGGGTACGAATACTGGGCACCTCGCCCGATGCGATCGATATCGCCGAGGATCGGCGCCGCTTCGAGGCGGTAGCGCGGGAGCTAGGAATCAGGCAGCCTGAAAACGGCACCGCCACGAGCGTAGAGGAGGCTGTAGCGGTGGCGAGACGGGTTGGGTATCCGGTTCTAGTGCGACCCTCGTACGTGCTCGGCGGGCGGGCCATGCAGATCGTCTACGACGAAGCGTCGTTGCGGTCGTACTTCGAGAGTGCTGTCCGCGTCAGCGAGGAGCGTCCTGTGCTGATAGACAGATTTCTCGAGGACGCTTTCGAGGCCGACGTGGATGCCATAGCCGACGGCGAAAGGGTAGTCATCGGCGGCGTAATGCAGCACATAGAGGATGCTGGTATTCATTCTGGTGACTCAGCGTGTGTGCTCCCCCCGTATCTCATCGGCG
>DATMBI010000314.1:0-3871 GCA_035559375.1 Gemmatimonadaceae bacterium
GCACGAGGAAATTGCGGCCATGTTAGGCATAACCGTAGGCGGGAGCAAGTCGCAGCTGCATCGCGCGCGGCTGCTCCTGCGCGAGGCGCTGCAGCGATGACGGAGCACCAGTCGCAGTCCGGAGCCAAGCCGGCCGAGTGCCAGTACTTCGAGATGCATGTCCCGGCCCTGCTGGAGGGAGAGGCAGCACCCGAGTTGCGCCGTGCCCTCGAAGAACACCTCGGGCGCTGCGCCGACTGCAGTGCTCTTTACGGCGACCTCAGGGAGATCGCCGCGCGTGCTGCTTCCCTTCCGTTGCTCCGGCCGCAGCGCGACCTCTGGCCTGAAATAGCCGCGCGGCTAGACGAGAAGCAGCCCTCTGAGACAGCGCTTCTGCCACGGCGCAGGCGAGCGGTGAGGACTGCTCTATGGCCGGCTTTGGCGGCAGCCATGGCACTGGCAGCGGTGGCACTCGGCACGTCGCTCAGAGCTCGTATGCAGAGCGCCGTAGCTAGCGCTCCGGATTCCGCGGGACAACCGGTCGTTGCTTCGAACAGCGCGCAGGCCCGCAATGTGACTGGCGGAGCCTTCGATCCGCAGGTGGTGTACGGCAGCGAGTTGGCCAGACTCGAGGTGGAATTCGAGCTGCGGCGCAGTGGCTTGGACTCCACCACCGTGGCGGTAGTAGAGCGAAACTTGGCCACGATAGACAGCGCTATCGCAGCGGCGCGGTCGGCAATGGCTAGCGACCCAGGTTCGTACTTTCTGGCACGACAACTGGAACAAGCGCTAGCGAAGAAGCTTAACCTCATGCGTAGGGTAGTGCTTACCTCGGGAATCTGAGCGAGAAGAATGAGACGTAGACTGCAGACACTGGGCACCATCCTCGCCGCATGGCTGTGCGTGGCAGATACGCTCCATGCCCAACAGCGTGAACGCGATCTCGAGCGCTTGGGAGAGCGCATCGGCCGTAGCGTCGAACAGGCGATAGAGCAAGCTGTGCGTGCGCTGGAAAATGCGTTTTCGACGCTGGATCGTACCTGGGGAAAGGAAGGGCAGAGCGGTGAGAAGGTGGACACTGTTTTCGCATTTGCGGCCGACGGAGTCGTGGACCTGACGGCTCTCTCCGGCGACATCGTCGTGACGGGTTGGACTCGGCGAGAAGCGCGCGTGCGTGCCTGGACGGAAGCCGGTCGGCTGCGTTGGCGCTTCACTCCGTCGCGAATTACGCTGGAGACCGAGCGAGTGCGCGGCCGAAGCGGAGACACGAAATACGACCTAACGGTACCCGAGGGTGCGCGCCTCGTCGTACGCACGATGTCGGGCGATGTCAGTGTACGAACTGTCAAGGGAGGAGTGGACGTGTCCTCCTTGAGCGGCACCGTGCGCCTGCTGGATGGCGGAGGTTCTGTGGACGTGGAATCTATGTCTGGTGACGTGAGCGTGGTGCGCTGCCGCTGCGACGTGCGAGCCGGGGCCGTGAGCGGTAAGATAGGAATCGAGGACGTGGAAGGGAGCATACGAGCCGAAACGACGAGTGGCGAGATCGAGATAGCGGACGTGCGTAGCGAGGATCTGTTGGCTTCCACGGTGAGCGGGGACGTCAGTTACCGGGGACCGCTCGCGCCCCGCGGCCGCTACGAGTTTCGTGCCCACTCCGGATCCATCGAGCTGTTCGTCCCTCCCAATTCCAGTGGCCGCTTCGACATCCGGACGTACAGCGGCTCCTTCGACACCGAGCTCGCGGTGACGCTGGAAGCTGGCCAGAGTGCGCGATCGCGCCCCAGAGCTATGACATTCACGTTAGGCGGTGGCGATGCGGTGGTGATAGCGGAGACCTTCAGCGGCAATGTCGTGCTGGGGCGCGATCGGCGCCGCTGACAATCGGGGATAGAACGATGGCGACATTGCGAAGGTGGTCCATTCTGCCGCTACTGGTGGCGACGGTGCCGGCGGCCGCACTCGGACAGGAAACGAGCCAACGCGCCTTCCAGTGGGAGGGCCGGGTCGGCGAAGGGCGGTGGCTCACGATCGTCGACCTCAACGGCAGTATAAGCGTGGAACCCGCTGCCGGGGATCGCGTGGAAGTGCTCGCGGAAAAGCGCTGGCGCCGCGGCGATCCGCAACGAGTACGGATCGAACTCCGGCGAACTGGCCCGGCAGAAGGCGACGTTCTGGTGTGCGCCCTGTGGGGCGAAAGCGCCACCTGCGACGAGAACGGCTATCGCAGCGAACGCCGAGAGCGCAACTCGGGCGACGTTTCGGTAGCGTTCATGGTGAAGGTGCCGCAGGGAGTGAACGTCAGGCTCTTTACCGTGAACGGCGGAATATCCGTTCGAGCGAGCGGCCAGATCCTCGCCAGGACGATCAACGGAACCGTCACCGCCATATCCAGCGGCGGGCCCGTAAGTGCTACCACGGTCAATGGTAACGTGGAAGCAGAGTTCAGCCGCCTGGGATCGGACCTGCGCTTCGAGACCGTGAACGGCTCGGTAGAGCTGCGGCTACCGGAGGCCGTGGACGCGGAACTGAGGCTGCGCACGGTGAACGGCGCCATCCAGAGCGACTTCCCGCTTGTACTGCGCGGACGCATAGATCCCCGCCGCTTGGACGCCACGCTAGGAAACGGTGGTCCTCGCCTGATCGCGACTACCGTGAACGGGAGCGTGCGACTCAAACGGCGTTAGGCCGCATCCAGCGCTGCATCCATGGCCCGAGCCAGGACGAGGTCCAGGCGGGTGATCCCGCCCGACGAGTGAGTGCTCAGGGTGGCACGCACCTTGTTGTACCGAATGTCCAGGTCGGGATGATGATTCATCTCCTCGGCTACCCCCGCCACGCGATTCACGAAGGCGATCGCTTCCCTGAATCCCGCAAACTCGAACGTCTTGCGGAGAGCGTTACCCTCGCGGGCCCAACCGGACAACTCCGATAGACCACGCTCGATCTCCGTATCGTCCAGCAGTTGCCGCATTGTCGATCGCCCCTCCATGAGAATTCTTCCTAAATCGAGTCCGGACGGCGCAGATGCCAGTCCGTTTCCATCTGATAGGCTACCCCTAGCGCTAGCACCAGATCGTCGCGTCCCACCGGGCCCACCATCTGCCAGCCCAGCGGCAGCCCATCGCTACTCCGACCACAAGGCAGAGCCAGCGCGGGGACACCAGCCATGTTCTGGGGTGCGTTGTAGCGCGTGAAAGCTTCGACGATACCTCGCTGGCCACCACCTACCGAAACGCTGGTTGCATTCAACGGCGGCGCCGGCAGCGGAACCGTGGCCGCTATCAGACAATCCACTTTCTCGAAAACTGTTCGGAACGCTTCCGCCACCTCGAGGCGACCACGCAGCGCGTGCAGATAATCGACCCCACTGTGCTCGGCACCCTTTTCGAGACGCGCTCTCACTCTCGGTCCGATAGCGTCGCTCGGCGCTTCGAGCATTCTGTCGTGGTGTTCCGCCAATGCTTCCACACTGGCGATCACCCCGGAATTCTGTAGCGCCGAGTCCAGAGCTGGTATCTCGACCTCCCGGACTCGGCAACCCATACGGCGCAGTACCGCCAGTCCCTGCTCCAGCGCCATTTGCAGCTCCGTGTCCAGATCGCGCAGGTAGTACTCGTCGACTCCCAGGCACAGCCCCTGCACCGCTGGCCAATGCTCCGGTCGTTTCCAATTGCGCACCATCGCTTCCAGCATGAGAGCACACTCGGCAGCGCTCCGAGCCATGGGGCCTACGTGATCCAGCGTGCGGCTCAGCGGGATCACGCCCCGGTTCAGTTCCCGAACCAATCGCTGCGTGGGCTTGAATCCAGTGATACCGCAACACGCCGCCGGTATGCGGATGGACCCTCGAGTATCCGTGCCTAACGACAGCGGTCCTAGGCCTGCAGCT
>DATMBI010000315.1:0-3871 GCA_035559375.1 Gemmatimonadaceae bacterium
TCGATACCTTCTTGCGCGAACGCTCGAGGCGACTGGCTGGTTCTCGAAAAATCTCGGCTCAGCGCTGGTGGAATTGCTTGACACTGGAAGAACGCCAAGACTGCGCCAGACTCGCGGTCGAAGACGAGCTCGTCAAGGAGATAGCTGTGCAATCGGTCGCGGCCGCTAGGCACTTCAGACCCGATACGGTTCGCACCTGGACCACCGACAAGCTCGCTCACGCATTGGCTCGCTCGCCCATCGCTGTACCGCAGCTCTACATCGACTTCGCCAGAAGCTGGTGGCGCCGAGAAAGTGTGCGACCGCTGGGAGAAAGAGTACAGGAGGCGCTCGGAATCTCGCTTTTCGAAGAAGCGCGAGACGGAGAGGCCATTGCGACACTGCCTCCGGAAAAGCTGGGCTCGGCAGCCGACGGCCTAGCGGCGGAGTTTCCGCTGGACGATCTGGTGTTGTCGTGGGTGGCCGCCGCCATAGTCCATCCTGTCTTGAAGTTCGACGTGGAGCGCTGGCTCGAAGCGCTGGCTCCGCGCACCGTAGCCGTAGTCGAAACGATCCACGAGGGCGAAGCGCCTCGCGGGGATGCAGCGGATCGCGTGGAGGAGGCGTTCGGATTCACGACGTTGGATCGAGCGCTGATACGCGCCATCGAGGAGTGCCGGCAAGGCATTGCAGGGGCGTTAGAGCAAGATGCGCTCGACGATTTGCTTTTGGAGGTGGTCAAGCTCAACGGGTCGCAGGAACGTTTTCACTTCCACCTCGGCTATCGCGATGCCCTTTTTGACCGTCGGCCTAACGCGGAGCTAGCTGCTGGCTTGCAGGAGCGGCTACTGTGGTATCGGACTGGCTACGTAGCCGGTCTCGCGCGTCGCGGGGACGACGCAAGAATCGAGGAACTCTACGAGAGGGAGCCTGCTCTTCGTGAGATCGCGCGAGCACGAGGACCGGCCACAGCCGCAGCTAGGTTGGTCTTCGAGGCCCTGCGACGGCGTTCGCGCTACGATCTGGTCCTGACTTTCATCTGTGCGGAAACGGTCAGCTGGGTGCCGTCCCTAAGCAAGTTGGTCGTGGATTATGCTGCGGAGCTCATCAGAGGTGGACGGCCAGCAGAAGCATTGCAGCTTCTCGACACAGTCAGCGCTGGGCTAGGCGATGGCGCTGGCTTACTGGAAACATCTGAAGAATTCGCCGGCGAGTTGAAGCGGCGGCGTGCGTTGTGCCTGCGCCAGTTGAGGCGTATAGACGAGGCCCGATTGCTGTTCGGCGAGTTGGCGCAATCGACCGACACTCGAACGCGCGCCACCGCTTTCTGCGATCTCGGCATCATGGAAGCCGGCTATGGCCTCCTAGGTGAACTTCGACTTCCGAGTGCGAAGGACGACCTCAGCACGCTGGGTGACGCGCTGGCGAGAGGGGAGCAATACTTTCGGCGCGCGGTGGAGGTCCACCCGGATCATGCGCATGCGAATTTCTGTCTGGGCGTGCTCGCGATGGCACGCGAAGCGTTCGCCGATGCAGTAGGGCACTTGGAGCGTGCGGTGAGCTACTTCTCGCAGAGTCCGAAGGTCTACGGGCAGGACGGCACGCTTTATCTAGCCCAGTTGTATCTGGGTCTAGCTATCTTCAATTCGCTACAGGAGCCAGGCAAACTGGGGCGAGCTTGCGAGGAAGTAGCTGCTGGCCTGCGCGGTGGCGCGAAGTTGCCGCCCTGGCTTTTGGAGAACACCGTACGTTCGCTTGCCCTGCAGGAATACGATCGTATACCAGATCTCCTCGGAACCCTGCTGGAGCACGATCGCGACAGCACGCTCGATGTCGTCAGGGATCTGGGGATCGACTGCGAACGCTGGGGCGAGAAGGTTACCGCTGCACTGCAGGAACGAGCTGCCGATGCATATCGCGACTCAGTGCAGCGTGCCGACGATCTGCGAGCGTTGTTACCCGCTCTGATAAGGGCTCGAAAGGTGGAGGAAGCGCGCGCCGTACTGGAGGAATTGTTGGAGGCTGCCATCAACCGCACTCGCCGAGAGGAGTTTCGTGCCCTACTAGAACAGAGCTACGTGACGGCTGTGTGGACCGGGTTCGACGTGCTGCTCGCTGAGCTCTCCCTGCTGGAGTCCGACGGTCACTACCCTGAAGCTGCTGCACGACTGGAGGCGCATATCCACCGGATGCTGGCTTCGACGAGGACCAACTGGGAGGAAGTGGAAGTAGCATTGGCGCTCCTGGACGGCTACGACAGCGCAGGAAAGGAAGCGCTCGAGAGGTTGCAGTCCCTCATCGAGAGCAGGGCCCCACGCCAGGTGGAGTCGCTCCGGGCTACTGAGCCGCGAACATTCCAGTTGAAGTTGTTGCTCGTCGGTGGCAACGAGGTTCAGGAACGGATGATGCCCAATGTCGAGATTCAGTTGCGCGAGAAATACGGCGATCGCGTAAGGCTCGACTTCTTGCCGACCGGCTGGAATGCTAGCGACATACCCTCGATCCTGCAGCAGTTCGAACGCAAGCTGCGCGAAGTCGATGGCGTGGCCATGTTGTATCTCATGCGGACGACGTTGGCTCGTTCCTTGCGACGCAAATGTTCTAAGCCGTGGGCTGGCTGTGGACGGAAGGGACAGGGTGCCATCCTCAACACTATCGAACGCTTGATACCCATGGCGGAGCGGTTCTTGAGCGAGCACGAAAGTGGGAGCCGCAGCTAAGGCGTTACCCTCGTGGAGTCCCCCAGCGGTCGTGCGAAGTCTCGGCCGGTGGACGGAGACTTACCCACTCGAGCACAAGTTGCTGGTCGTACCGGAAGTAACGTACGGACGGGAGCTGCTGGCAACGCTGGCTCGCTGGCGCGGGAGCTGGGTGGGCTGGGAGGTGACGACCCTGCGGCGTCTGGCCTCGGAACTGGCCTTGGTTCCCCTCGCTCGCGACCGACTGCGGGAGGCCGACGATATCGAGTTAGCGAGCGTGCTGCGCGATGCGGTGGAAGCGGCTGCGATTCGAGTAGATATCGACTTCTGCGATTACGCAGTCGGCCCGAGCGATGCGTTAGGCAAGGCACTGCGCGAGCTGCGCGAGTGTGGAATACGGCCGGCCGACGTCCGGGTATACGCCGAGCCCGGTTCCCTGACCGCCTTCTTGGCCGCAGTGCTGGAGGAGTACGAACGCCTACTGGACATGCGCCGACTGGCGGATTCGGCCAGAGTGCTCAGGGCAGCACTGAGTGCGTTCGACGCCGAGGCACCGTATGTCGTTTCTGGCCCGGTGTTCCTCGTGCCCGAGCTCGTCGTACGTGGGTCAGGTCGCGAACTCGCGCAGCGCTTGCTAGCGGCTGGCGCCGAAGTTCTCGCAGCCGACTTGCCCCGCGGTCTGGCGTGTCCCGAGACGAGCCTTGCAGCACTTCAGCCAGGAAGTGCAGCGGGGGTGAGCTCTGGCTCGCTCCTGGCATGGTGCGGGTCTACGGCGTTCGTCGCGGAACGGCTTCCTCCCGCAGAGGGAGTAACGCTGGACTTTTTCGCTGCGGCGACGCCGGCGGACGAGATCCGCGAAGTCTTGCGGCGCGCTGTGGGAGAAGGCTGGCAGTGGGGTGAAGTGGAAATCGCTGCGGCGACCCCAGATCGCTATGCCATAATCTTGGATGCCGTGGCAACGCAGCTCGATGTGCCGGTAACGATAGCAGGTGGGATTCCACTGGGCCGCACTCGTCTGGGTTCCTTGCTGGAGCGCTGGTTCTTCTGGCTGGAACAGGGGTTTCCGGACAGAATCGTGCGCGAGCTGCTGGAAGCGAACGAATTCCGCTTTCCGGAGGACGCGCCTGCAGGCGCCTGGCTGGCGGCTCAGTTGCGACGTTGCAGAGTAGGCGCGGGTGTACAACGCTACCGCG
>DATMBI010000316.1:0-6484 GCA_035559375.1 Gemmatimonadaceae bacterium
GCTGGTGAATGCCACCACGATCCAAACCAACGAAGCGCTCGTCATAGGAGCGGAGTACGAAGCGAGCACCGAACCCACCAGAGCGAACGGAAGGGCGAAGACGGTGTGCGGCAGCTTCACGAAGTTGGCGAAACGCACGAGAAACGATTGGCCAGCGATGGTCTGGCCATCCCTTCCTGAGGCGAGTAGCTCGGGCAAGCGCTGCATTTCCATGGGTTCTAACGCGCCTCCAACCCCAGCTCCCGCCAGATCGCGTCCACACGTTCCTTGGTGGAGCGGTCCATCTCGATCCGGTCGGGCCAGGATCTCGTGAATCCCTCCTCGGGCCACTTCCGTGTAGCGTCGATCCCCATTTTCGAGCCGTAGGTAAATGCACGACTCGAGTGATCGAGTACGTCGATGGGCCCCATGGTGAATCGAACGTCGCGCTGCGGATCGATGTTGTTGAGGGCCACCCACCACGCTTCCTGGGGGTCGCGTACGTTCACATCCCGATCCACCACGACCAGCACCTTGGCCAGCGACATCAGCCCCATTCCCCAGAGCGCATTCATCACCTTGAAAGCCTGTCCCGGATACTGCTTGTCGATGGACACGAACACGAGGTTGTGAAAGATCCCCTCGGCGGGCATGTGATAGTCCACGATCTCTGGGATCGTCAACCTCAATAGCGGGAGGAAGATCCGCTCAGTAGCGTGGCCGAGATAGAAGTCCTCCATCGGTGGCCGGCCGACGATGGTGGTGGCGTACACCGGCTGCTGGCGCATGGTAACAGCGGTGACCTGCACGCGCGGATAGAGATCGGCTTCGGAGTAAAAGCCAGTGTGATCTCCGAAGGGTCCCTCGGTGACCAGCGGCTCCGCAGGGTCTATGTATCCCTCTATGACTATCTCCGCGTGTGCCGGCACCTCGAGATCGTTGGTCACAGCTTTGGCCAGTGCGACAGGTTTGTTGCGGAGGAAGCCGCTGAACAGGAACTCGTCCACGTTAGGCGGTAGCGGTGCCGAGGCGGAGTACACCGATGCCGGATCGGCACCGACGACTATGCATACGGGCATCTTTTCTCCACGGTCCGCCATGGCACGCCAGTGCGCTGCGCCCACCTTGTGCCGCTGCCAGTGCATGGCCAAGGAATCCGGGCCGAGGACCTGAACCCTGTACATCCCTACGTTGCGCGTGCCGCGCACCGGATCCCGCGAAACGACCATGGGGAGGGTGATGTAAGGACCTGCATCGCCCGGCCAGCACGTGATCACCGGAAGGCGCATGACGTCCACCTCACGCCCCCGCCACACGATTTCCTGGCAAGGTGGGGCACCCGTGAACCGGCGGGGGGGAAACTTGGCCACCTCGAGGAGCCGGGGTAGCAGCGCCAGCTTGGCGAGCAATCCCTCGGGCACCTTGAGCTCCAGTAAGCGCGCGATCCTGGCACCTATGTCGTCTAGGTCTTCCACACCGAGCGCCATCGCCATGCGCCGCTTGGAACCGAACAGATTGATGGCGAGCGGATAAGGAGAACGCGTTCCGTCGTGACGGAGCACGTTCTCGAACAGCAGTGCCTTGCCGCCTCCAGGCTGCTTCATTACGCGGTCGGCAATCTCGGCGACCTCGAGCCGCGCAGACACCGGATGCCGTATACGCACGAGTTCGCCGGCAGCCTCCAGTGCAGCGATGAACTCCCCCAGTGAATCGAAACATCCACTCATCCACCACGCTCCGAGCGCTGGCCGACGTGCAACGCGGCTATACCTCCGCTGAGGGGCCGCCAGTGAACATTGTCGTACCCGACGGCCGCGAGCCTCCTCGCTAGCTCGGCACCGTCAGGAAAACGCCGCACCGACTCCGGCAGATAGCTGTACGCGGTAGGATGACCCGACACGACACGCCCGACCATGGGCAACACCCACCGCGAATAGAACCTGTAGAGTTCCCGCCACACAGGGAGGTACGGCGTGGAAAACTCCAGTATCACGAACCGCCCTCCGGGCCGCAGCACTCGCAGCACCTCTCGCAAACCCGAATCCAGGTCCGCTAGGTTACGCACTCCGAACGCCGCTATCGCGCCGCTGGCACAGCTATCCGCCAGTGGCAGGGAGAGCGCGTCAGCGGCTAGAGGAACCACTCTACTTTGGGCGCACTTCCCCAGCCCCTGCCGGAGCATCGGTTCAGCGAAGTCAGCACCCAGAACTAGGCCGGAGAATCCCCGTTCCCTAGACAGAAGTGCGGCGATATCCAGCGTACCTGCGCAAAGGTCGAGGTACACACCACTAGGATCGCGCTGCCAGTCTAGTGCCCGCAGTGCAGCCCTGCGCCAGCGCCGATCTACGTTGAAACTCAGCAGGTGGTTCAGTAGGTCGTAGCGCGGTGCGATCTCCGAAAAAATGCGGCGCACGTAGGATCGCTTCTCCTCGCCGCCAGCTGCCACTTGCGCTACCGCCTCCACGCCGGTCGAAGTCATCGCCGCGAAAGTTGGACGGATGGAGCGACTGGAGCAAGCGAGCTGGTAGCTTGCACCTCGGCCTTGTACTTTCCCGGCCAGCCTCACGGCCTGCAGGCGTCAGCGACCCCGTCGCACGCAGAATGGCTACACCATTACCGCTCGATCTATCCAATCTCCCAGATGCTGACGTGGTCGCGCTAGCGAAGCGAGGCCGCGAAGAGGCCTTCCGGGAGCTGATCAGGCGCTACGAGCGCCCGGTATTCTCGCTTATCTACAGGATGGTACGCGACAGGGAAGCTGCAGAAGACCTGGCGCAGGATACCTTCATCAAAGTGCTCAACAACCTGGACCGCTACCGTCCCGAATTTCGCCTGTCGAGCTGGCTGTTCAAGATCGCCAACAACGTCGCAATAGATCATTTGCGCAAGCGCGAAGTGGAAACGTTGAGCATTCATGGCGCACCGAACGCCGCCACAACTGGAGAGGTCGAGGCAACCAGCATCCAGCTGGCTGCGGATCAGGAAAACGCACTGGACGAGCTAGAGGCCAAGGAGCTGGGCACGGCTATAGAGAGGGCTATCGCAACGCTGCGGCCCGAGTATCGTGCGTGCATAGTTCTCAGGCATATCGAAGGCCGCTCGTACGAGGAGATAGCCGCCGCGCTGGACCTGCCGCTGGGCACGGTGAAGACGTACATACACCGTGCCCGCAACCAGCTCAAACAGCTGCTGCAGCATGAACGTGAGTGACGCCACCCCGGAATGACGATCGCCTCGAAATGAAACAGCAAGCGCCATCCGAACGTAGTGACGTGGAGGCCCCGTGACGGACAGACATCTCGCACCGCACGAACTACAGAAACTGGTGGACGGCGAAGAGGTGGACAGCGCCCTGCTGATGCACCTCGAGGGCTGTGAGCACTGTCGCGGGGAGTTGGAGGCCCAGCACAGGGTGGTTGCACTTCTCGAGTCGCTGCCGCGCTTCCAGCCGGCGCCTCTTTTCACCTACCGCGTTATGCGGGAGGTGAACGTCTTCGAACCCTGGTACGTGACACTGGCCGACACGGTTAGGAAACTCGTACCCAGGTCGACGCCGGGCAGAGTCGCGGTGATCTCGCTGGGGGTGCTAGCCGCGCTTGTCGTGACAGCGCTGTCGCTGTGGGTGGTTCGCAATGCGGCCTTGCTCACCTCCCTGGCGGGAGTGGCGATGGGCCGCGTACGCCAGGCTGTGGCTGATGTGCTGGGAGTGCTCGGCGAGAGGTTAGGGGTAGGTACTCCCGCCCAGGGGAAAGAGTCTGTTCTCTTGGGCGCATTGGCTGTGCTGGTGATGGTGCTCGGGGTTGCCGCGGTACTCCGCCTGATGATCGGAGGCGCCCGCAGATCGGGGGTACGCTGACATGCCCGCCCTCGCTGTTGTCCTCCACATCATTGCCGCCGCTGCGGCCTCGGCAGCAACCGGCAGCCCTTACGCACAGGATCGCCCTCCAGTAGTGCGGGATACCCTAGCCTTCGGGGATCGACGTGTCGCGGCTGGCGACACCCTGCGAGGACCGGTTGTCGTCGTTGGTGGCGATTTGCGTGTAAGCGGCATCGTCTTGGGGACGGCCGTAGTCGCGCTAGGCGACATCGTGGTGGAGCCTGGCGGGGCGATTACCGGCGATGCCATCTCCATCTTGGGCGAGATCGAGGCCCCCGTTGGAGCCATCGGTGGCGCCTCTCGAACCTTGGACATCGGGAACCGCTCGCTCCGGTCCGGTACCTCGAGAGGTGGCGAGCGCCGGACGAGCACTGCCTCTGCGCTCCAAGTGGCGCTCGGGTGGTTGCTGGTGACGCTGGCCGTCGGGATCTGTGTGCTCGTCCTTGCAGGAAGCTACCTGGAGGCCGTTAGCGATGTCGTAGTCGCCAGCTTCTGGCGTTCGTTTTTTACCGGGCTGCTCGCCGAAATAGCGCTCTTGCCAGCGATGATCGTGATGGTCGTGCTCTTGGCAGTCACGATAGTGGGGATACTCCTTATACCGTTCGCCTTGGTGGCCTACGTGGTCGCGGTCGCAGGGCTACTAGCGCTGGGCTTCCTAGCGGTAGCACGCGCCACGGGCGCCGCGTTTGCAACCGAACGTGTGCGGCTGCTTTCGCCTCGCGGGCAGGCGCTCCGCGGCATGGTGGTGGGTATCTCGTTCTACATTGGCCTCTGGGTGCTAGCAGCGGCGCTGAGGTGGGTGCCTCTAGTCAGCCTCGTGCTGCAAGCATTGGCCGGTGCCGTGACCTACGTAGCGCTCACTGCCGGTTTGGGTGCTGCCGTATTGTCGCGAGCCGGTACCCGCCGCGACCTCGCCACGCCGGCCGAGGTCGAGGAGCCGCTAGCGTCGTGGCAGACCCCGACGCCCGTGACGGGCGTAGTAGCGGCGCGCCGGCCGGCTGGCGCGAGCGGCGACTGAAGCGCCGTGCTAGGGTCGCCAGACTACGGTGGCGCCCCGAGACGCGTTGAATCGCTGAGCCGCGCTTCCCTCGCGCACGGCAACCTCGAGGAGCCCCGAAGATCCCACTAGCGCCACTGCAGCACCTGGCTCCACCTCCGCGTAGGTCTTCACTACTGGGAGCGTCACGCCCGCTATCGTGACTCTGCCGCCCCCTAGTCCGACCAGATTGGTGATCAGGTTGCCGAAGCGATCCGAGGTCAGTACTACCCCCAGGAGACTTCCGTCAGGATTGCGGACGGGCTCGGGTGTACGGCGGATTACCACATCGGTTGCCGGCGCACCCAGCGTTTCTAGCGTTGCCCCGCGTGCCAGGGCCGCAGCCGCTGGAGCGAAGACATCACGGCCGTGAAAGGTAGGCGCCGCCGAAGCCGGGATCTCCAACTGGACCGCGCGCGCACCCGGCACCAACAGAGCAGGCGACAGCACGCCGTTGTCTGGTCCGACTAGAAACCGCTCGGCCGCGAAGACGGCTAGGGCTGCCCGTCCGCTCCCGACGCCAGGGTCTACGACCACCACATGCACCGTGCCCGGCGGAAAGCGGCGCCAGTAGCGCGCCAGAGCCAGGCGAGCACCTTCCACGTCCTGCGGGCCGATCTCGTGCGAAATGTCCACGACTGCAACCTCAGGAGCCGCAGCCAGGATCACGCCCTTGACTTCGCCCACATAACCGTCCGCCGTTCCGAAGTCGGTTAGGAGCGTGATAAGCTGCCGCCTACTCACCGCAGGATACGGTCAGCGTTGCGGAGCACCCAATTCCGCCGCGACGCGCTCGGCCAGAGCAGTCAGGGCACGAGCAGCAGCTGAACTCGACTCGGCCACGACGACCGGCTGGCCGGTGTCTCCGCCTGCTAGGACGTTCGGCTGAAGTGGGATCTGACCGAGCAGCGGCAGTCCCAGTTCCGAAGCCAGACGCTCTCCGCCGCCCGAACCAAATAGCTGTGTGCGCTCCCCGCAGTGGGGACACTCGAACCAGCTCATGTTCTCGACGATACCTAGAACCGGCACGCCCACACGCTGGAACATTTTGGCTCCGCGCAGTGCGTCGCCAGCAGCCACCTCCTGCGGTGTCGTGACGATGAGCGCACCACGCACCGGTGTGGCCTGAGCGAGCGAGAGCTGAGCGTCTCCGGTACCAGGCGGCATGTCCACTATGAGGTAGTCGAGCTCCCCCCAGTCCACGTCGCGCAAGAACTGGGTTACGATCTTCATCACGATGGGCCCGCGCCAGATAGCCGGCTGATCGCGCTCTATGAGGAAACCCAGGCTCATGACCTTCACACCGTGGGCGGACAGTGGCACGATCTTGTTGTTGGCTACCGGCGGCGGTGCATTGACGCCGAGCATGCGGGGTACGTCCGGACCGTAGATGTCCGCGTCCATCAATCCTACGCGCTGACCCGATCGCGCCAATGCGACGGCCAGGTTCACCGCTACCGTGGACTTACCTACACCGCCCTTCCCGCTCGACACAGCCAGAATGTGCCCTAGGTGCGGGTAGGTGACGGGAGGCGGCACCTGCGGGCGCGGCGCGGCAGGACGGTCGTCCATTACGGGCAGCGCGCGCTGCT
>DATMBI010000317.1:0-3069 GCA_035559375.1 Gemmatimonadaceae bacterium
CAGCGGCCGGAATCTTCCACCACGAAGCTGGACACCTCCGCGATCCGTACCTCGGCACCGGAAGCCAGCTCGCGCACGACCAAGTCCGTGCCGTACTCGCGCCGCCTTGCGCCAGGTCGAGCGGAGTCTGCCGTCGCACCCGGTCGTGCCGCGGCGGACGTATCGCGAGGCGCTGGCTGGCCTTCCACTTGATAGAACACAAAGCGGCCGGATTCTCTGGCCAACCTAAAGGCGCGCACCTCAGGTATTGTCGTGACGCTACCGGTAGCCAATTCCACTATCCCCAAGTGCGGCCGTGGCTGCTGCGCGGGCGGCCTGCGCTGCTGCCGTGCCCGATCGTATTCGGCTTTCGGCGCGTAACCGAGGAATACAACGAAGCGAGAGTCGACCGTGAACTGGGCAGGAGGTGCCACGAAGGGGGTGTCCACCGTTACAGACATGGCGGGTCTACCGGTCCAGCCGCGCCGGACACGATACTCGGTGCTCCCCTCGGTCGCTCTGACGACGACCTCACCGTCGCCCACCACTGGACTGAGGGTGTACGCGGCCCACCGCCCATCAGGAGACAGCGTCGCTCCCTGAATGCTCTTCCAGATATCGTAGGTATCCTGGGTGAGAGGTTTCTTGGTTGCACCTTGAGGCGCGGCTACCTCTGCCTGACCCACGAGGGCCACTAGAGCTAACACACTGAAAACGCGGCGCATGGTTTCCCCTTTTCTCCTGCTATGGTTCGGTTACGGCTACGAAGAGCCGGCGAGACTCGGCATCTGTCGGGTAAGTCACGGGCGCTATAGAATGCATCGTCGCGCTCGGGACCAAAACGGCCCCGACTTGCTGCTGGGAACCGGATACTTCGACAACGAAAACGCGTGCTGCTGCAGCGATTCTATCACGAGGGACTGGCGCAGGCCAGCTACATGTTGGGGTGTGAACGGGCCCGAGAAGCCTTGATAGTGGACCCCAACCGCGATGTGCAGCAGTACATCGCCGCCGCCGACTCGCGCGGCCTTCGCATTACGCACGTCACCGAGACGCATATCCACGCTGACTATCTCTCGGGCGCACTCGAACTGGCTCGCGCTACGGGGGCCCGGCTTCTCCTTTCTGGAGAGGGAGGTAGCGGATGGGAATACGCCTTCGCCGCGCGCTTTGGCGCTCGGTTGTTGCGGGACGGCGACGTAATCGAGATCGGGTCGGTGAGAATCGAAGCTGTACACACCCCTGGTCATACGCCCGAGCACCTTACCTTCGTTGTAAGTGACCGTGGGGCAGCTAGTCCAATGGGTGCCTTCACCGGTGATTTCATCTTCGTAGGCGATGTAGGACGGCCCGATCTTTTGGAGCGCGCTGCGGGGATCGAAGGCACGATGCGCAGCGGAGCCAAATTGCTCTTCGAGTCGCTGCGGCGCTTTACCGAGCACTACCCGGACCATTTACAGCTCTGGCCTGGGCATGGAGCCGGCTCCGCATGTGGAAAGTCGCTGGGAGCCGTGCCCCAGACGACTCTCGGATACGAGAAATTGGCCAACTGGGCGTTTCAGCTAGACGACGAAGAAAGCTTTGTCCAGGCTGTTTTGGCTGGACAACCTGAGCCCCCACCCTACTTCGCCATAATGAAGCGGCTGAACCGCGACGGCCCGCCGCTACTGAACGGAAGGCCACGGCCACCGTTACTGGCGGGAGAGCGTTTGGCGCAGACGCTGGCCGCGAGGGCGCTGGTGCTCGACCTTCGCGGCAGCGAGGCTTTCGCAGCGCGGCACATACTGGGGACGATCAACCTCCCGTTCGGTCGATCGTTCCTGTCCTACGCGGGTTGGGTACTGCCGTACGACGAAGATCTCTACCTACTCGCTCCGTCCCGAGAGCTGGCGGACGCAGCTGCCGCCGAGTTGGCCATGATAGGGATCGATCGCGTAGCAGGCTGGTTCCACTCGGAGACGGTAGAGGCCCAGGATTACGCGGTCATACCGTTGGTCGAACCCGAACACGCGCTCGACGAAGTGCAACACGACGCTCTGCTGCTCGACGTCCGCAACCCATCGGAGTGGAGTGCAGTGCATGCGAGCGGCGCCACACTCGCCCCGCTCGGAACACTGCTGTCCGATGCGTCGGCTTTTGCGAAGGAACGCCGGATCCTCCTCATGTGCGCTTCGGGTAGCCGCTCGGTGATCGGCGCCAGTCTGCTGGAGCGGGCTGGTTTCCGGAGTGTCGCTAGCGTTAGGGGCGGCGTGCTGGAGTGGGAGCGCCGCGGCCTGCCTGTCGAGCGAACCGGGGCACCGATGTCAGTGCTGCACTCGTAAAGCGCCTATGCGCCAACTTGCCGTCTACTTCCTGCGTGGACTTGTCCTGGTGGCCCCCGTGGCCATCACCGTGTACGTGTGCATATGGTTGTTCGTACACGTGGACAGTTGGCTAGGACTTCCTGTGCCAGGTGCGGGCTTTCTCGTCACCGTCGCGGCCATCACAGCCGCTGGCTTCTTGGCCTCCAACCTGTTCACACGAGGTGCGGTAGCTCTGCTGGATCGCCTGTTAGACCGGCTGCCATTCGTTAGGCTCGTCTACTCCTCCACGCGCGACCTCGTCAAGGCCGTCGTCGGAGAGAAACGCCGCTTCGACAAGCCCGTGTTGGTGCAGCTCTTCGCCGGCGGACCCGCACATGTGTTAGGCTTCGTCACGCAGGAATCGCTGGCCGAATTGGACCGAGCCGATTTCGTGGCCGTGTACGTACCACAATCGTACCATTGGGCTGGCCAGGTGTACGTCTTTCCGGCTAGCGCAGTCCAGCGACTCCAGACATCTAGCTCGGCGTTGCTTGCCTTTCTCGTCTCGGGCGGTGTGACAGCGGTGCCGCAGCATCAGGGCGAGTTGCAGGAGGACCGGATATGAGGAACAGTGTCTCGCTGCTCGTAGCTATCTTGGCCGGCCTGCCGCCTTCGGGAGTGGGGCAAGTGCCGCAACCTCGAAGCGACACAGCGATCGTGTTGCGGCCCGCGCGCGTATTCGACGGCAGCGGAGCGCCAGTACAGGATGGGCTAGCCGTACTGATTCGTTCAGGGAAAATCGAGAGAG
>DATMBI010000318.1:0-7396 GCA_035559375.1 Gemmatimonadaceae bacterium
GATCATATCGACACCGGTCTCGGCGATAGCACGCACTGTCTGCAGAGTGACCCCTCCTGACGCTTCCAGCAGTATTCTCTTGCTGGCCACTCGTACGCACTCGCGCAGTTCTTCGAGCTCCATGTTGTCCAGCAAGGCGACGTCCGCGCCCGCAGCGATCGCCTGCTCGAGTTGGGCGACGGTAGCGCACTCGACTTCGATTTTGCACCCCGGTGGTGCCTGTTCTCGACAGCGCCGCACCGCCAGAGCGATGTTCCCGTCCACCGCTGCGAGGTGATTGTCCTTGATCAAAACAGAGGAGGAGAGGTCCATCCGGTGGTTGAAGCCGCCGCCAGCACGCACGGCATACTTCTCCAGCGTACGCCAACCGGGCGTGGTCTTGCGGGTGTCCAGAATGCGCACTCCTGTGCCCTCTACCGCGGCGACGTAGCGCGCGGTCAGCGAAGCTATGCCTGAGAGCCGCTGCAGGAAGTTCAGCGCAACGCGCTCTGCCGACAGCATGGAGCGCGCGTGCCCGCTCAAGTAGAGCACGGTGTCGCCCGCCGCCACGGCGCAACCGTCCTCAGCGTCCACGCGAATGGCCGCTTTCGGGTCGAGTAGCCGAAAGGTCTCCACAGCGAGCGGGACGCCAGCTACGGTGCCAGCCCGTCGAGCCACCAGCGCTGCGCGTGCTCGCCGGTCCGACCTCACAGTAGCGATCGTAGTGATGTCGTTGAACGCCCCGTCCTCCTGCAGCGCCTCGCGCACCCGCACTACCAGTTCTTCGCGAGTGAGGGGAAAGCGCAGTCGCTCGGCAGCGTTTACAGCAGGGGTCTGCAGCGGAGTAATGCGGCGTGGCGGCGTGCTATCGGGTCGCTCAGGCTGCATCGTGGAGGATGTCTCCTATTCTCCCGGATCGAATCCGACGAACGGCGCCTGTGGCCGAGACCCTCCCACTGCAACCATCCGATCCAACGCCAACCGTGCGCGTTCGGCAACGTCGGCCGGCACGCTCACCCGATGTTCCATGCGCTCCAGGGTCCGCAGCACCTTGGGAAGCGTTATCATCTTCATGTACTGGCATTCGGCGCGGTCGCTGGCTGGGTAAAAACGTTTGTCGGGGTTAGCCCGTTGCAAGCGGTACAATATGCCGGTCTCTGTCGCTACGATGAACTCTCGCTTTGGCGAGCGGGCCGGCTCCTGCACCATCCCCTCTGTCGACAGGATATGGACATCGCCCGCAGCTATGGCTCCAGCCGAGAGCGCCTCGAGGACATTCGTAGCGCACCCGCATTCGGGATGGACGAGCACTTCGGCGTCCGGGTGCAGCTCTCTCTGCCGAGCTAAACTCTGCGGTGTGATCCCAGCATGCACATGGCACTCTCCCATCCACAGGTGCATGTTGCGGCGACCGGTCACGCGCCGGACGTGAGCCCCCAAAAAGAAGTCCGGCAGAAAAAGGATCTCTTTATCCGGCGGAATGGAGTTGACGATTTCCACGGCATTCCCCGAGGTGCAGCAGTAGTCGCTCTCGGCCTTCACGGCTGCGCTGGTGTTCACGTACGAGACCACCACTGCCTCGGGATGTTCTGTCTTCCACTGCCTGAGCTGCTCCACAGTAACTGTATCCGAGAGCGAGCAACCGGCCGCAGGATCCGGTATGAGCACGGTTTTTTCGGGCGAGAGAATGGCTGCCGTCTCTGCCATGAAGTGCACGCCGCAGAACACGATGACCTCGGCGTCGGTGCGCGCCGCTTCGCGACTGAGACCTAGCGAGTCCCCGACGAAGTCAGCGATGTCCTGTATCTCGGGGCGCTGGTAGTTGTGAGCCAGCAGTACAGCGTGACGTTCCTGCGCCAGCTCTCTGATCCTAGCCTGCAGTGCTCGTACGTCCGACGGGGCGGTTGCAACGGTAGTCATCGCGGTCAATTTAGCGCTCCGGTGCGAACGCTGCTCGTTCCACGGCGCCGTACTGGCCTAGAGCTCGACATGCCGCTTGGCCCAACCGCGCGCTGGACGAGAGTAGTCGCTGCGAAAATGTCCCCCTCGCGATTCTGGTCGCGCCAATGCTGCGCGTGCGATAAGTGTAGCGGTCTGGCACATGTTGATTTCTTCGGTAGCGCCCGCGGGTAGGCGTTGCTCTACGGCAGCCAGCACCTCCAGCGCCCGCTCTAGTCCGTCCCGATGGCGAACGATGCCGACGTGATCCCACATCACCTCGCGGATCTCGTCGGCCGCCACCTGCGCAGCGCCCCGATCGGCCAGTGGTGGCACATCCCAGTTACCCGCGCGCCGCACGGGCTTCGTGGCCGGTACAGATTGCAGGTCGCGCGCGATCCGCTCGGCGAAAACCAGCCCTTCGAGAAGCGAGTTGGATGCCAGCCGGTTGGCGCCGTGCACACCGGTACATGCAACCTCGCCACAGGCATAGAGGTGGGGTAGCCTGGTACGTCCGCTCAGATCGGTAGCGATGCCGCCGATCATGTAGTGGGCAGCGGGAGTCACTGGCAACAGATCGTGCCGTGGGTCTAGTCCCCGTGCGATGCAGAGTGCGAAGATCCCCGGGAACCGGGTTCGGAAGCGATCCCCGATGGGCCGAGCGTCTAACCACACGCGGCCGGTGCGCTGGCGCTCCAGGAAGATCTCGCGGGCTACGATGTCTCGGGGGGCCAGCTCGGCTAGCCGATGCCGTCGAGGCATGAAGCGACGTAGCTCGCCGTTCAGCAGCACCGCCCCCTCGCCGCGTACGGCTTCGGAAATGAGGACCAGGGGGTTTTCCGCCGTTTCCAGGGCGGTGGGATGGAACTGCACGAATTCCATGTCTATGAGAGGAACACGGGCCCGGTAAGCGATGGCATAGCCGTCCCCGGTAGCGACGATAGGATTGGTGGTGTAGCGGTAGACCTGGCCGCAGCCGCCGGTAGCCAACACGGTGGCATCGGCTCGGATCTCCACCGGTTGACCGAGCACGCTGGCTCGCACGCCAGCGCAGCGGCCCTGTTCGACGATCAGGTCCAGGACCCTGGCCCACTCCAGGACGCTGGCATGTTTGCTGTCCCTCACCCGTTCTACGAGGGTACGCGCGACCTCTGCGCCGGTGCGATCGCCGTGCGAGTGCACGATCCGACGTCTCGAGTGGGCTGCCTCTTTGCCCAGCCTGAGCTTTCCTTCCGGGGTGAGGTCGAAGTGAGCCCCGGCTAGCTGTAGTTCGCGTACGCGGGCCGGCCCCTCTTCCACCAGGATGCGCACCGCTTCCTCGTCGCAGAGGGCGGCGCCCGCAGCCAGGGTATCGCGGCGATGGTATTCGGGTGAATCACCGGCGCCTAGCGCTGCAGCTATTCCGCCCTGGGCGTAGGCCGTGGTGCTGTCGAAGAGCGAACGCTTCGTGAGCAGCAGGACTTCGCCGTGCTGAGAAGCACGCCAGGCGGTATGTAGTCCAGCGACACCGCTGCCGACTACCAAGAAGCGCGTCTTGACGAGCGAAGGCACGCTGGAATTCAAAGCGGGCGGCGGCCGCTAGTCCAGGTCGGCCTGAATGCCTAGCCCCCTCCTCAGCCGCCCGCCGCTAAGCTAGAGTATTCCGTAGCGAGATTACGGAGCGACTACGTGAGCCTAGAAGGTTCTCTGTCTCGGTTGCTAGCTGTTCTAGCGGTCGGAGTGTCGGCCCTGGCCGGGTGCGAGCGCTCCCCTCGACAATCCAATCCTAGTTACATGCCACGCCCAGATCAGCCCGCACCGCGGGCACCGGAAACATTCCGCGTTCGATTCGAGACGAGCCGTGGGCCATTTGTCGTGGAGGCCCACCGATCCTGGTCGCCCCACGGAGTCGATCGCTTTTACCAGCTAGTATCGAGCGGCTTTTACGACGGCGTTAGGTTTTTCCGTGTCATACCGGGCTTCGTAGCCCAGTTCGGGATTCATGGCGACCCGACCGTCGCAGCTGCTTGGGAGAACATGGTCATCCCCGACGACTCGGTGGTGCAGAGCAACATCCGAGGTACGATCAGCTTCGCTACTGCTGGTCCCAACACTCGTACGACGCAGCTTTTCATCAACTACCGCGACAACGTGGCGTTGGACCGCATGGGATTCTCGCCCATCGCGACGGTGATCGAGGGAATGGACGTGGTGGACAGCTTGTACGGGGGTTATGGGGACGGGCCACCCGATGGCCGCGGTCCCGATCAGGGGCGGATAACGCGCGAGGGAAACCGATACCTCGAGCGCGAATTCCCCAAATTGGATTTCATTCGTACTGCGCGCATCGCGGACGAGCCGCGCCGGCCGTGATGGGCATCGGCATTCGAATAGGTTCCATATTCGCTTAGCGACGCCGCACGGGATGCGCCCCATCCTTTTTTGGGCCGCTGCTCTTTTTGCAGTCCACACTGTCCTGCTTCTGGTCCGTCCAGCTCGGGATGCCGAGTCCGACTTGGAGAGTGGTTCCGGCCCGCGAGTGGGAATCGTTTTCGACGTCGGTGGCCGCGGTGACAAGTCGTTCAACGACGCTGCCTACGCTGGTGCGCTCCGAGCCTCGCGCGAACTTGGCGCCAGGGTTCGGTTGATCGAGCCGGGCGACGGTAGCGATCGCGAAGCGGGTCTTCGCCTTTTGGCTGCCGAGGGCTTCGAGTTGGTCATAGGCGTGGGTTTCATCTTCACCGACGATCTCACCCAGCTAGCTCGCGAGTATCCCTCCACGCGGTTCGCCGGGATAGACTACGCGCTCAGCTACGACCGCGACGGCAAGCTCGTTCCGCTGCCTCCGAATCTGGCAGCCATCAAGTTCCGGGAGGAGGAAGGCTCGTTTCTGGTCGGAGCACTTGCGGCTCTTGTCAGCCGGTCGCGCAAGGTCGGTTTCGTAGGTGGAATGGACATCGCCCTCATCCACAAATTCGAGGCCGGCTATCGAGCGGGCGTGGCCGCAGTGTGTCGTGAGTGCGAGGTCATAGCCCAGTACGCGGGTGTGACACCGGAAGCCTTTCGCAATCCGGGGAAAGGCCAAGAGCTAGCGCTCAGCCAGTATCAAAGCGGAGTCGACGTGATTTTCCATGCCGCTGGCTCGACCGGTTTGGGCGTTTTCGAGGCAGCGCGCAAGCGCGGTAAGTTGGCCATCGGAGTGGATTCCGATCAGTACGACGAAGCACCCGGATTCGTGCTTACGTCCATGGTGAAGCGAGTGGACCGCGCCGTGTACGACGCCGTAGCACGTGTGAAGGAAGGCCACTTCCGCGGGGGAGTGTATCAACTCGGGCTGGCCGAGGGTGGGGTGGACTATGTGTACGACGACCGCAACCGAGCTCTGATTCCGGATTCGGTGCGGCAGCGTGTGGAGGAGTTACGCCGCCAGATCGTTGCCGGAGCCGTTCGCGTGCCTTTCGTGCGATGACAGAAGTCAGTGGACGTGGTGCGGTGGTGGCAGCGATTTCCGCGCGGGATATATGGAAACGGTACGGCGCTGTGGCGGCCAACCGCGGTGCTTGGCTAGAGGTAGCGCCGGCGGAGATTCACGCGGTGGTGGGCGAGAACGGCGCCGGGAAAACGACATTGATGCGGATCGTCGCTGGTTTGCTGGCTCCCGATTCCGGCACGGTAACCGTCGAGGGACGCGTGGTGACGGGTTGGAAGGCACGCGACGCGATCGCCGCGGGTGTGGGGATGGTGCACCAGCACTTCATGTTGGTACCCACGCTGACGGTCGCCGAGAACGTAGTGCTGGGTATGGAGCCCCGCTGGTTGGCTCGCCTCCTGGTGGACCGCAGCGAGGCTGTGCGCCGTGTGCGGGAACTCTGCGAGCGTAGCGGTCTGGCGGTCGATCCGGCGAAGCGCGTGGCGGAGCTTACAGTAGGGGAGGCGCAGCGGGTCGAGATTCTCAAGACGCTCTGGCGCGGGGCGCGGATCCTCATATTGGACGAGCCTACTGCAGTTCTTTCGCCGCCCGAGGTGCGCGAGCTTTGGAATGTGGTCCGCGCACTGCGGGACGCCGGCACTACCGTAGTGCTGATAACACACAAGCTCGACGAGGTACTCGACATCTCGGACAACGTGACCGTGATGCGCTCGGGTACAACCGTCCAGCGGTTGCGCACCTCTCGAGCGACGCCGCAGGCACTCGCTCAGGCGATGCTGGGGCGAGAGCTCGCTCCACCCGTGCCGCCCCCTCGAGACCTACCGCCGGGACGTGTGCTTCTCTCCGTGCGCGACTTGGTGGTCGAAAACCGAGGCTATCGTGCGGTAGCAGGCGTTTCGTTCGATCTAAGGGGTGGGGAGATCTTCGGTATTGCCGGCGTCGAGGGGAATGGCCAGACGGAGCTGGTGGAGGCGCTGGCAGGACTCCGCGTCCCGTCAGCCGGGAGCGTGCTGCTGGACGGGAGGGAGATCACTCGCGCCACGGTGCACGAGCGTACCCGGTTGGGCCTTGCCCATATTCCCGAAGATCGGCAGCGGCGCGGCTTGGTGCTCGATTTCAGCGTGGCTCGCAATCTCGTTATCGGACGCTTGGATCGTTTTCAGCGTCGCTTCGTGCTGGCTATGGCCGCCATTGCCGCAAATGCGCGCAGGTTGGTGGAGGAGTTCGACGTCAGGCCTGCTGACCCGTCGCTTCCCGCACGCGCTCTTTCGGGAGGCAATCAGCAGAAGGTCGTCGTAGCTCGGGAGATGGGACGCGAGTACTCGGTGTTACTGGCGGCGCAGCCCACGCGCGGAGTGGACGTCGGTGCCGCACAATTCATTCGCGCGCGCTTGCGGCAGGCTCGTGATAGCGGCAAAGCGGTGCTCATGGTGTCAGCCGATCTCGACGAAATACTCGAGCTTGCGGACAGAGTAGGTGTTTTTTTCCGCGGGCGTATGGTGGCCGTGCTGTCGCGCAGCGAGGCAACACCGCAGCTCTTGGGCAGCTACATGACACGCGGTGGTAGTAGAGATTCATGAGGAGGCCGCTTGCGCTCTCCGCGACCGTGGCCGCGCCTGTCTTGGCACTGCTGGCGGCGTTGGTGCTGGGCGACTTGCTGATCATTGTCTTCGGTCAGTCGCCAGCTGCCGTTTATCGTTTGCTGCTCGAGGGGACCTGGGGAAATGCGTATGGTGTGGGGCAGGTTCTCTACAAGGCTACGACTCTCTATTGCACTGGGCTGGCGGTAGCGTTGGGTGTTCGTGCTGGTCTGTTCAATGTAGGTGCAGAGTCGCAACTCGCCTTCGGCGGGTTTCTGGCTGCCCTGGCTGGCCTCTGGCTGCCGGCTTCTGCGCCCTACTACTTGGCGCTTCCGCTGGCACTGGTGGCGGCGGCGGTGGGTGGAGCCGCGGTAGCTGCTCTTCCGGGAGTGCTCAAGGCTCGTTTGGGCACTAGCGAAGTCATCGTCACGATCATGCTCAACTTCGTGGTGCTCGCCTTTCTCAATTGGATCGTAGTCGCTCGGTTAGG
>DATMBI010000319.1:0-3213 GCA_035559375.1 Gemmatimonadaceae bacterium
ATCCTCGAGCACAGCAAAGAAGTCGCCTGGCTGGCCGGCATCATGGCAGCCGAACTGGGATTGGATGTGCAACTGGCGAAGCGAGGTGCACTGCTTCACGACATCGGCAAGGTGCTGACGCACGAGCACGAGGGGACGCACGTGCAGTTGGGTGTGGAGGTGGCAACCAGGTACGGGGAGCACCCCTTGGTGATAAACTGCATAGCGGCGCACCACGACGACGTGCCGCACGAGAGCGAGGTGTCGGTGCTCGTGCAGGCGGCCGACGCCATCTCCGGATCGAGGCCCGGAGCGCGGCGCGAGGCGTTCGAGACGTACGTCAAGCGCCTCGAGGGTATCGAGCGTATCGCTTCGAGCTACAAGGGCGTGGAAAAGGTGTACGCCATCCAGGCTGGCCGCGAGGTGCGGGTAATAGTCACTCCGGAGATCGTGGACGACGCACGCATGGTTACGCTGTCCGAGGAGATAGCGCGCCGCATCGAGAACGAGTTACAGTATCCGGGTCAGATCAAAGTAGTGGTTATCCGAGAGACGAGGGCTGTGGACTTTGCACGCTGAAACCAAGGTCGGAGCGAGCGGTTCTAGAATTGTCGACGGCAACGCTGTCGCGCGGGCGGTGCGCGAAGAGGTAGCTCGCGAAGTGGCCCAGCTGCGCCAGCGCGGGGTGGTGCCTGGCTTGACTGTGGTGCTGGTCGGAGACGATCCAGCCAGTGCTGTGTACGTTCGCTCGAAGGGGAAGGCTAGTCAGGAGGTGGGGATGCGGAGCGAGACCATTCACCTGCCGGCTACCACCTCGCAGAACGAACTCCTGGCGCTGATCGATCGCCTCAATGCGGACACTGCGGTCCATGGCATTCTGGTGCAGATGCCGCTTCCCAAGCACATCGATGCCAGCGCCGTCATCAGGAGGATAGCGCCCGAGAAGGACGTGGATGGTTTTCACCCTGTGAACGTCGGGAAACTGCTTATCGGCGAACGCGACGGCTTTGCGCCGTGCACTCCTGCGGGTGTTCAGGAGCTACTATTGCGCTACGGCGTCGAAACAGCTGGACGCGAAGCAGTAGTGGTGGGGCGTTCCAACATCGTGGGGAAGCCGATGGCAGCCCTTCTAGTGCAACCTGGGCGCGGCGGCGACTGCACGGTGACTGTGTGTCATAGCCGCACGCGGTCGCTAGCGGAGCACACGCGGCGGGCCGATATCCTCATCGTCGCCATGGGCCGTGCCGAAGTAATTCGGGGCGACATGATCAAGCCTGGCGCGGTAGTCGTGGACGTGGGGATCAACAGGGTAGAGGACGCTACGGCACCGCGCGGCTATCGGTTGGTGGG
The DNA here is from genome assembly GCA_035559375.1 of Gemmatimonadaceae bacterium. Classification (GTDB taxonomy): domain Bacteria; phylum Gemmatimonadota; class Gemmatimonadetes; order Gemmatimonadales; family Gemmatimonadaceae; genus DATMBI01. Next base: position 1,330 of record DATMBI010000319.1, read on the forward strand.
CGATGTTCACTTCGAGAGCGCCAAGGAGGTTGCCTCGCTCATAACCCCGGTTCCTGGCGGCGTGGGACCGATGACCATCGCCATGCTGTTGCGCAACACGGTACGGGCCGCGCACGCTCTGGCCGCATGAGCCCCGATCCCGGCGGCGCCGGCCCACCGAGACCTCCCAGCCAGGACCGCAACGCGCTGCCCGCTCGAGCTAGCAGGAGTGTCGCGTCGGGTGGCGCGGCTGACGCGGCTGTCACGGTTGGCGCTCTGGTACGCGCGATGCGTGATGTGATCGAGGGCGCCGTGGCACCGCTTTGGGTACGCGGCGAGGTGATCGGCTACAAGGTTCACCGCAGCGGACACTGGTACTTCAATTTGAGGGACGATGTGGGTTCGCTACGCTGCGTGGTTTGGGCCAACGACGCAGCTCGCATCAGGGCCGCTCCCGAGGACGGGGTGGCCGTAGTCGTTTACGGTCATCCGACCGTGTACCCAGCACGCGGCGATCTTCAGTTCAGGGTGCTCAAGCTCGAAGGAGTGGGCGACGGCCTCTTGCAGCGGGCACTCGAACGGGCGCGACTGCGACTGGAGAGGGATGGGTTGCTGGACCCTCAGCGAAAGCGGAAGCTGCCCAAGCTACCGCGCTGCGTAGCTGTGGTTACATCGGCCAGCGGTGCAGCCTTCCGGGACATCGTGGTGACGATCCGTCGGCGTGCTCCGGGCACTGACGTGGTGCTGGTGCCTGCGACCGTTCAGGGTGACGGGGCTCGCGAATCGCTTTGCGCCGCGCTGCGTCGCGTGGCCGAATGGGGTGGAGCGGACGTCGTTATTCTGGGTCGTGGCGGGGGTGCTCTGACGGACCTATGGGTGTTCAACGACGAGGCCGTGGCGCGAGCTGCGGCTGCAGTCCCTGTTCCTCTTATTGCGGCCATCGGGCACGAGACGGACGTCACGCTCTGCGACCTCGTCGCGGACTGCCGCGCAGCTACCCCGACGGCTGCTGCCGAGCTAGCTGTGCCTTCGTGCGCCGACCTGATGCGAGAATTGCGGCGAACTGCCGACACGTTAGGCAGCAAGGCAGTAGCGGTGCTCACGAGGGCACGGCAGCGCGCGGTGCTGCAGGCGCGCGAGATCGCTCGCAGCGGCAGCGCGGCGCTACGCGACAGGCGCTACCTCGTGGAACAGTTGGCTGCGCGCCTTCATGCGTTGAGTCCTCTAAGCGTGATGCGAAGGGGCTATGCGATGGTTACGACGCTGGAGGGGACGCCGGTGGTCTCGGTCGATGGGGTAGCGCCAGGTGACCGGATCGCGATACACTGGAACGACGGCAGGGCTCAGGCGGAGATCCTGGCTGCAAGCCGAAACGATTCGGCACTGGAGGGAGCGAACGAGTGACCTTCGAAAAGTCGCTAGCACGCCTGGAGCAGATAGTCGCAGCTCTGGACGGGAGCCAGCTGTCTCTGGATCAGGCTCTATCTCTTTTCGAAGAGGGGATAGCTTGCCTGCGGCAGGCAGCGGCCGAGCTCACTAGGGCCGAAGGACGGTTGCTGGAGCTGCGCCAGGAAGCCGAGGCCGTGCTCGGTCCGTTGGACCTGAGTGGCTGACAGGGATCTCCTGATAGATCGACGCGATCTCGCGGCAGTAGAGCGCGAACTCTCGTCGCTCTGCGCGCTAGCGCACCGTGAGCTGGGTTTCCGGCTGGCGGAGGCCATCAGTTACGCAGCCCTGGGCGGCGGCAAGAGGATTCGAGCCGCGATCGTGTGCGAAGCCTATCGTTGTGCTGGAGGGCGGAGCGATCCATCGGGTTTAGCAGCGGCGGTGGAGTTGGTGCATACGTATTCGCTCGTCCACGACGATCTCCCCTGCATGGATGACGACGACACTCGCAGGGGGCGA